>NZ_PNDK01000018.1:0-267015 GCF_005887265.1 Pseudoalteromonas sp. S1608 | reverse complement strand
CTTAACCCTTAACCTTTCATCCTTAACCTTTCATCGCTACTCTTCTTTTGGCTCAATTATTGCATTTAACTAGGTATTATTAATTATTGTGTCAAAAAGCTGATGGAAACAAATCATCTAGATAAGCAAAACTTTTTTGATTTAGGCAACTTAGACTCTTTGCGTCGAGATGCTTTAAACAGCGGTGATGCATCAACCGATGCATCTAAAGCGGCGTTAAAAAAAGCGGCGGCACAATTTGAAGCTATATTCACCCAAATGCTGCTTAAAAGTATGCGTAAAGCCAATGAGGCTTTTGAAGATAAAGAAAGCCCGTTTAATGCTAGTGGCGTTAAGTTTTTTGAAGAAATGCACGACCAACAGATGGCTTCAGAGCTTTCATCAAATGGCTCTTTGGGTCTTGCAGATTTAATTGTGCAGCAATTATCGCCAGATGGAAAAAACTTTATGCCAGGCTCTGTTCTTCGCACAACGTCAGATTTCTTTAGTGACCAACGTGCTGGTAGCACCTTACCTCATCAAGAAAACCAAAAGGTCACTGAAAAAGTACCGCTCGTTGATTCAACTGAAAAAAGCGAACAAAACATAGCGTCTGGCACATTTGAAAATGCTGAGGAATTTGTAAGCACCGTGTGGGAACACGCAAAAACAGCGGCTAAAAAAATTGGTTTAAATCCGGCGGTTATGGTCGCACAAGCAGCATTAGAAACTGGCTGGGGTAAACATATTATTAGTAAAGGTGATGGTAATAGCTCAAACAATTTATTCAATATTAAGTCAGATAAAAGTTGGCAGGGTGAAAAGGCCAGTAAAGTCACTTTAGAGTTTGAGCAAGGTGCTGCAGTTAAAAAGCAAGCAAGCTTTAGAGCGTATGATTCGATAAAAGATAGCGTGAATGATTTTGTGGATTTTTTAACACAGAACCCGCGCTATCAAGATGCATTAAACAATACGGCAAAGCCGCATAAATTTTTAGACTCTTTACAGCAAGCTGGTTATGCAACCGATCCTAACTATGCAGACAAAATAAAAAGAGTGCTGAACAGTAACGAATTGAAGAATATCGCCACAAGCGTGATCCGCCAGGGAGTAGAGTAACATGTCGTTTAATTTATTAAATATTGCTAATTCAGGAATAAGAGCAAACTCTGAGTTATTGCAAACGACAAGTAAAAACATTGCAAATGTTAATACCGAAGGGTATGTACGTGAGCGCACCGAATTTACCACCATGATTGATAATCAGGTAGGCCGTGGTCAAACGTATCGTTTATTGAATGAGTTTGCGCAAAAGCAATTAAACCGAGATACTTCAAATAAAAGTTTTTTTGATCAATTTGTTAGTGAAGCGAGTCGGGTTGATCAAATTTTTTCAGAAAAATCAAACAGCTTATCAACTAGTATCAACTCAATGTTTAATAACGTGCAAGAAGCTCTTAATCAACCTTCATCAACAGTTGCGCGTTCGTTGGTGATGAGTGATGCGCAAAACCTGATTGATCAAATGGATCGGCTTGCAGGTATCGTTTCAGAGCAAAAAGCGGTGGTTAATGAGCAATTAGAGATTTTTTCAGAAGAGGCGAATACGTTAATCGAAAGTATTAGTTCGTTAAATCAAGAAATTGCGGGTGTTCATGGTACTAAAAACGAAGCCGATGCGAGCTCAGCTTACAATGAGCGTGATAAAGCAATACGTGATTTATCTGAGCTGATTGATATAGAAACACTTGATGGCCCTAATGGTGAAAAACAAGTGTTTATGGGTACAGGTGAAGCGGTTGTTATGCAAAATGGGTCATTTAACTTATTTTCGATCAGTGGCGATCCTGATGCTAACTTTAAAGAGCTACGTTTAGATGTAAATGGCGGTAAGGCTGTGCCATTAGATATAGACCCTACTAAACTCAAAGGTAAAATTGGCGGTTTATTGGCATTTAGAGACGATATTTTGGTGCCTGCACAAAATCAAATAGGCCAGATGGGTATTGCGCTTGCTGATTCTTTTAATCAGCAAAACCGTCTAGGTATGGATGCAAACGGTGAGCTCGGAGGGGATATTTTTGATATCCCAACGGTCAGTGCTTTTGTTTATCAAGCAAACACCGGAACAGCTAATATGTCAGCAACCGTTGAGGCAGGTAAAGGCAGTGAACTGCCAGCCAGTGACTTTGTGATTACATATACAGGTAATCCTAACGAAGTAAGTATTCAGCCAATTGATAATAAAGGTGAACCTTTAGGCACAGCCTCTTTAGCAATTATCCCACCCAGTGGCATTATCGATTCAGCAGCTATCACCAGCGGGGAGTCGTTTGGTTTAGAGCTAAACGTAACCGGAGCCGGTAATGCCGGTGACCAATTTCAGGTAAAACTTAATAGTGGCGCGGCTGGCAATATATCGCTGACAACAGGTCGAGGTGAGGACATTGCATTGGCCTCCCCAATTAGAACATCAGACGGCCTTGATAATACAGGTACAGGGACTATTTCACCGGGTAATGTTACCGATGTTACCACTGGCAGCTTTAGTAATCCTTTGGGTTTAGCAAATGGCCCTATTAGCATTGTTAAAACAGCTAATGCTAACGAATATCAACTTACTGATGGTAATGGCACAACTACGTTTACAGTTACACCGCCTGCTAACAATATACTCGCTCAAGCCGGGGCACCATACGATGGTTATGGTTTTGACTTTAATATTGAAGGCGTACCAGCAATGGGCGATACCTTTAATTTAGAATTTAATGAAGGCGGTTTTGATGATAACCGCAACGGCCAAAAACTTGCTGACTTACAAAATACTGATTTAGTACGTCAAAATGTAGTAGCGAGCGCATCAGCTGATAATCATAAAACATTGAATCAGGCCTATGCTGGATTAGTCACCGATGTTGGTGTGGTAACCAGTCAAGCAAAAACCAATGGTGCTGCATTTGATGCTTTAGCACAACAATCAGAAGCCTGGTACGAATCGTTGTCGGGCGTAAACTTAGATGAAGAGGCGGCTAATTTGCTGCGCTTCCAGCAATCTTATGCTGCTTCTGCACAAGTATTAACTGCAGCGAGAGCTATTTTTGACACCTTATTGAGTGCGGCGAGGTAATTATGCGTTTATCAAATAATTTAATGTATCAAAATAACATTAATAAAATACTTGAGAATCAACAAAATGTAGCTGGTGCGCAGGAGCGCGTTAATACAGGTCAAAAATATTTGAGTACCTCTGAAAACCCTGCTGCTATTTCGCAAGGTATGTTGTACACCAATAAAATAGAAACTAATGAGCAGCTGACGAAGAATATTAATCAGCTAAAGGGGCGTTTAGAAACCGAAGAAAGTTTATTACAAGGTATGAACGACACTATTTTAGAAGCGCAAATGTTAACTATACGAGCGGGCAATGGTTCGTTAGATGAAGGTGATTTGGCTTCAGTTGCCAGTGAACTAAAAGAACTGCAAAAATCACTGCTTAACTTAATGAATAGTCAATCTGAAGGAGGGAAATACCTTTTCTCTGGCTATCAAGACGATATTCAAACTTATACATTTAATAGCACCAATGGCAAATACGAATATCAAGGCGATCAAGGCCAACACGAAGTGACGATCGCAAAAGGCGTTGAGATCAAATCAAGCGATAATGGCTTTAATGTATTTGAACGAGTTGATGCGCGACTCGATGTAGTTTCAAATGATGGAACGCCAACAGGCGGCATTACCGCTGGAACTGTTTATGTTGAAAACCAAGGCGAGTTTGACCGTTTTCATAAAGATAATTATAACTCAGACCCAGATCCGCTTATTTCTCCAACGATCAATACCTATAACGTTAATGTTATCCCTGGTGCAACGCCTTCAGCGCCTGATCAATATGAAATATTACGTGATGGTAACCCTCTTGTACCACCCGTTACGGGTGAAGTAACCGATGAACCGATTGAATTTGCAGGTATGGAAATTCAACTTGAGGGGGCAGCACCTGGGCAGCTTGATTTCACCCTTGAGAAACCAAGCAAAGAAAATGTATTGAATACGCTGGAAGATTTGATCATTAGCCTAAATGACGAACAACTTGATGAAGCGCAAATTAACCAAGCATTATCGGATGGTTTAATTCAGCTTAAAAATGCTAGTGAACAAATTGTATTTACACAAGCTGGTTTAGGTGGACGCATGAATGTGGTTGAGCGTGTGACCGATTCAAACAGTGCACTGGATATTAATAATCAAGAAAACAGATCTAGCTTAATTGAGATTGATGCCGCTGAAGCCATCAGCGATCTTACTAAACATGAGTCTGGTTTACAGGCTTCACAAGCGACTTTTGGTCGCTTGGCTAAACTTTCATTATTCGATTATTTATAAATACCATCCAAGGCAGGTTATTACTTTACGAGAAAAGTAGGTAATAACTTGCCTTAACGAAGCGGCAAAAAACTGTCACCCCCTTTTTATTTTCTGTCAAAAAATCGCTAACTTCTAATTTAAAGCCGCAATAAGTGTTATTTAGTTGTTTTAAAACATAAGGTTAATCTTTTTTTACTAGTTGGCACAACTAATGCATTTAGCTAGTTATAGAAAGTGTGGTTTTTGCTTAAATATTTTGAACCACATTCTGATTGAAACTAGGAGATGGTAAAATGGCTTTAAGCGTAAATACGAATGTTGCATCACTTAATGGGCAACGCAATCTATCTAAATCTAGCATGGCACTTGAAACTTCAATGCAGAGACTATCATCTGGTTTGCGTATTAATAGCGCAAAAGACGATGCTGCAGGTTTACAAATTGCCAACCGACTAACGTCTCAGGTAAATGGCCTAACGGTTGCTCAGCGTAATGCCAACGATGGTATTTCAATGGCGCAAACTGCTGAAGGTGCGATGCAAGAATCTGCAAACATCTTACAACGTATGCGTGACTTATCACTGCAATCAGCCAATGGGTCAAACAGTGCAGTTGACCGTGCATCCCTACAAAAAGAAGTAGCAGCCCTGCAACAAGAGCTTACTCGAATTGCAGACACCACCAAATTTGGTGGAACCAGCTTACTTGACGGTACATTTGGTACAAAACAATTCCAAGTAGGTGCAAATGCGAATGAAACCATTAATGTAAGCTTACGTAATGTAGCAGCAGACTCAATTGGTGCGCATGAAATCAAAGGTCCAGGTAACGCCGCAGATGCAAATACTAGGCTTGGCGATGTACAAACTGTTAACTTAGCAACCAATCATGGTACAAGTGCTGATACGGTTAATATTAATGGTACAGATATTGTTATTGCTGGTGGTTCTGGTGCGGCTGTTATTGCAGATACGATCAACAAGTCAGGCGCCGGTGTGGTTGCAGAGGCTAAAATTGATACCACTTTTGCTGGGATCACATCAGACAGTAAAGGTGTGATTGAAATTAAGAAAAATGGCGTGGTTGAGAAGTCATTTGACTTAGGCAATTATGGTGGTGAGATGGAGCGATTAACAAATGACATGCAACAGGCAGGTTATGATGCCATTTATGACCCTGCAACTGAAGAAATTTCTTTTAAAGCCACAGATGTTGATGGTATTGATATCACAGGCACTGATCAAAGTGGTTTTACTATAGGTGGAACTGCAGTAACCAGCACAGCGAACTCATTTAGTGTGTCCGCAGAGCTAAATTTATCATCAGCGAATAAAATAGGTATTTCAGGGACCACTGCGAATGAATTATTTGGTACAGGGGCTGCTGCAATACAATCATCAGGCGGTACTAGTTCATTAACAAGCATTGAGAGTGTTGATATTTCAGGCGCGACTTCAGATGGTGCGCAAGACGCTATTAAAGCAATTGACGCTGCACTGGCACAAATTGATGCGCAACGTGCCGATTTAGGTGCGGTGCAAAACCGTTTTGGTTTTACTATTGCCAATCTTGCTAACGTATCTGAAAACGTATCGGCTTCGCGTAGCCGTATTCAAGATACCGATTATGCGCTTGAAACAGCGACATTGACTAAAAACCAAATAATGCAACAAGCAGGTACTACCATCCTGTCGCAAGCAAATCAGTTGCCACAGGCTGCATTAAGCTTGTTAGGTGGTTAATAATAACTAAAATGACAAAAGCCAAGTATTTATACTTGGCTTTTTTGTTTGTATTTCAATCAACTAAAAGTTTTTACTGTTTTTTTTAAAAAAAAGCTAAAGGTAATTTTATAACAGCCGTTAACTTAATTAGAACGGAGCTTGAACAGATTTTTATTGTGATGGCTCTTGGTTAAAATCAATTAGTTACATTACGAAAGTAATCAGGAGTTATAACATGGCTTTATCAGTAAATACTAACGTTGCATCAATAAATGCACAAAGAAACTTATCAAAATCTAGCGATGCATTAGGCACATCAATGCAACGTCTTTCGTCTGGTATGAAAATCAACAGCGCGAAAGATGATGCAGCTGGTCTACAAATTGCTAACCGTTTATCATCACAAATTAACGGCTTAGGTGTTGCTCAACGTAATGCTAATGACGGTATCTCAATGTCGCAAACCGCTGAGGGTGCGATGACAGAGTCATCAAACATCCTACAACGTATGCGTGATTTAGCACTACAATCAGCAAATGGTTCAAACGATGCTGATGCACGTGCAGCCCTTCAAAAAGAGGTAGGCGCATTACAACAAGAATTAACGCGTATTGCAGAAACAACTAAATTCGGTGGTACTAGTTTATTAGATGGTTCATTTGGTACTAAGCAGTTCCAAGTGGGTTCAAACGCTAATGAAACAATTAATGTAAGCCTTCGTGACGTATCTGCTGATGCTATCGGTGCGAATGAAATCAAAGGTGCGGCAACATCGACAGTTTCTGCGCTTGGGGATGTTCAAACGGTCAACTTAGCCGGTAATATTGTAACTTCAGCAGATACATTAAGCATTAATGGTACAGATGTAACTGTTGGTGCTAACCAAGGTGCGGCAACAATTGCTGATACAATAAATTCATCAGGTTCTGGTGTAAATGCCGAAGCTAAACTTGAAACTACAATTGGTGCTATCAAAGCTGGAAGTTCATCAGTAATTGAGATTAAAAAGGGTGCCACTGCAGTTGATTCATATGACCTAGGTGATTTTGGTGGTGATATGGCGCGTCTTGCTAATGAGATGCAAGCTGATGGTTATGATGCTGTTTTTGATGAAGCTAAAGATGAAATTACCTTTAAAGCGACAAATATCGATGGTATTGATGTTACTGGCGCAGGTGATACAAGTGCTTTCACTATTGGTGGTCAAGCTGTTGCTAGCACCGCAGGCTCACTTAGTGTTTCTGCCGAGCTTAACTTAAGCTCTGCCGATAAAATTGGTATATCTGGTACGAGCGCAAATGAACTGTTCGGTAAAGGTGCTGCAGGTGCTGATATTGCATCTACAGGTGGTACAAGTGAATTAACTTCAGTTGAGTCTGTGGATATCTCAGGTGCTACTTCAGCTGGTGCGCAAGATGCAATTAAAGCAATCGATGCTGCTCTTGCTCAGATTGATGCACAGCGTGCAGATTTAGGTGCGGTACAAAACCGCTTTGGCTTTACCATAGCAAACCTTTCAAATGTATCAGAAAACGTATCGGCTTCTAAAAGCCGTATACAAGATACCGATTACGCTGCAGAAACAGCTAAACTGACTAAAAACCAGATTATGCAACAGGCTGGTACAACAATTTTAGCTCAGTCTAACCAGTTACCACAGGCAGCACTTAGCTTATTAGGTTAATTTAACAATAAGCTCTATACTTTAACTACTAAGGAAGGGGCAACCCTTCCTTTCTTGTATAGGTATAAAGCTTTATATCGCTTTATAGTAGGAGCGAATTATGGAAACGCAAAGTTTAAATCTAAACATCAACTCAGCTCAAAAAGGTGAGGTTACCTCAAGTTATCAAGCCCCATCTCAAGTTAAGCAAAATGTTGATGAACAGAAGAATACAACCACCCCTACTGCTGCAAGTAGAAACGAAGTCTCTGAAACGGAGTTATCACCTGAAAAGCTAGAAAAGGTGGTACAGCAATTGCAGGACTTTATGGGTGAAATGAACCGCAGCCTTCAATTTAAAGTAGATGAAGACTCTGGCCGTAATGTAATCAAGGTTATCGATAAAGAGAGTGGTGACTTGGTTAAGCAATATCCGTCAGAGGAAGTATTAGGTATAGTGGCCAAATTGGCAGAAGCCACGGGTGTATTGGTTGATTTTAAAGTTTAGTATTTCAGTAATTTAAGAGGGTAACAATTATGGCTATTTCATTTACAGGTATAGGTTCCGGACTTCAAGTAAACGAAATTGTAAGTGCTTTAGTCAATGCTGAGAAGTCCCCTTATCAAGCTCGAGTAACAAAACAGCAAGCTAATTTCACGACTGATATATCTGCTGTAGGAACACTAAAAGCGTCTTTAGAGGAGCTAAATGGCTCATTGGAGTCACTATCCTCTATTGAGGAGTTTCAAAAGAGAACAATTAGTGGCAGTGATGATTTTGTTACTTTAAGTTCTGAAAAAGATGCACAAACCAATAATTACTCGATTAAAGTTAATAGTTTGGCCGAAAACCATAAGCTAACATCAGATGCTATAGCTGGCGATGAAGCGGTGGGTGAGGGTAAGCTAACGATCAGCTCTGGTTCTGATAGTTTCGATATTACTGTGTCAGATACAGCAAAGCTTGCCGATATTCGTGATGCGATTAATGATTCAGTTGATAATGACTCGGTAAACGCCACCATTATCACTGATGACACAGGTCAGCGATTGGTATTGTCGAGTAAAGAAACCGGCGCAGAAAATGCTATAAAAATTGTAGTCGATGATGCTGGTGACGGTGGCAATACGGATCTTTTAGGTTTATCTCGTTTGGCGTATGATAGTGATACGACTTCAACAACGTATGCCGAAAATTTAAATGAGGTAACTGCAGCAACCGATGCTTCTATCACTATAGATGGTACGCTTGTGGCTTCAAGCAGTACTAATGAGTTTAAAGATGTTATTGAAGGCGTCACCATTGATGCAAAAAAAATGCATGGCACTGACGATGACTTAAGTAAAGCTGTTATAACTGAAAATAACAAAAATATTACAACTGGCTTGAGCTCATTTGTAGACAAATTTAATGCCTTTATTGATTTATCGAAACAGCTGGGACGCTCAAGTGCTGAAGAGGGCGTAGGGGCGCTTGCCGGAGACTCTTTATTAAGAGGGTCTGTTAATCAGGTGCGCTCATTGTTAACTTCAGAATTTAGTACGGGAAATGGTAACACTGATTTTTTAGCTAATTTTGGTATTAGAACGGAGCGCTCTGGTAAATTAAGTATTGATTCTGACGCATTAAAAGCTGCGATAGAAAAGGATCCTCAAGCCTTACAAACCTTTTTTGTAGGTGAAAAAGATAAAGGCGGTTTTGTTGCACAGCTTGATACTGTTATTAAGGGTTATACGGCTTCTGATGGTATTATTAGTTCACGTATAGAAGGTCGTGAATCACAGCTTTCTAAACTAGAAACTGATGTAGAAAAATTTAATATTCGTATGGCCAAATATGAAGAACGATTATATAGCCAATACAATGCAATGGATTTATTAGTGGCCAATTTAAATTCAACAGGCAGCTATTTACAACAACAATTAGCTAACCTACCAGGGGTGGTTAAGAAATCAAGTTAAGCGGAGTGAACTTTGGACGCTAATCAGCAAGAATTAACAAAAATGATGTTGCAAGCAACCCTGCTTGCAAATTTAGCTCTACTGCAAGAGCAAATGCCAGCTATTTATGAAACATTTAAAGATTACACGCCAAGCGATACTGGTGTTGCAATCGATGAAATGGGCAATGCTAACTTGTTTAACAATAATGAGTTCGTTTATCAAGATGAGCCTAGAGAATTCGCTAAACAGCAAGTTATTCAGTTTCTAGAAAACCCGCTTTACTTCAAATATCAAATAAATCACCAAGATGACACAAATATTGTTTTTGAACATGCTGCGCTATTAAAATCAATTTACAACGTACGTACCGCTGAAACAGATAATAAAATAAATAACCCTGCTGAAGAAAAGCGCCTCGACTTTGTTTGTTTTTTAGGTGGGGGGTTAGGCTATCAGATAGAAGAGTTACTCAAGAAAAAAGATGTACTTAATGTGTTTTTATTTGAGCCGAGTAAAGATACCTTCTATGCACTTTTACATTGTATCGAATTAAAGCCGCTTTTTGATAAATGCACTGCCAATGGTGGGCAATTTTCAATACGTGTTTCTGGTGGTGAAGATGGAGTGATTAACGAAATTTCTAAGTTTTTGTTTAATCAGGGTCATTTTAACCTCAGTCAAATTCTTTTCTTAAAGCATTATAATAGCCCACTGATTGAGAAAACAATTGAGCGTATTAAAAGTATCGGACATCGTTGGTCTGCAGGCTGGGGTTTTTTTGAAGATGAAATAATAGGTGTATCTCATACTCTGGCTAATTTAAATGAAAAGTTTCCAGTATTGAAAAAGCCTGAGTTAGTAAATAACACTCTGCAAGAAGATTCTGTATTTATTGTTGCCAATGGCCCATCTCTTGATGATGCAATTGAATTTTTAAAAGCCAATCAAGATGACATAATTATTATTTCTTGTGGTACAGCATTAAGAGCCTTACTTAGTAATAATATTAAACCTGATATTCACATAGAAATGGAGCGAGGTGCAGGGCTGCTAGAATGGGTGGAGTCAATAGATCGCGTCTCTGGACTAAAGATAAAATTAAATGAGATAAATATTGTTGCACTTAATACGGTATACGATAGTATTTTAAAGCGCTTTAAAAGTGCGCATTTGTTATCAAAATTAAATGATGCAGGCGGTCGTCTTATTCGTGCTTTGGATACAAAAAAGCAATTTACCTACCCTGACTACAGTAACCCAACAGTATCGAATACAGCACTTGCTACAGCTATTGAGTTGGGGTTTAAGAAAGTATATTTAGTTGGTACTGACTTAGGCTTTGTATCTAAAGAGCATCATCATTCAAAACATAGTATCTATTTTGATAATGACTTTAAGCATAAAAAAGTGGTTGAGCAAGGTATTGAGGGAGCATTTGTTGTTAAAGGTAATTTTACCGAAGAGGTCTTTACGATTCCTATATTTGACTCATCAAAGGGTAACTTAGAGTTATTACTCCAAAAAAACCTCAATGTTAAAGTATTTAATACGGCCAATGGTGCATTTATAAAGTATTCTGAGCCTAAACGTATTGAAGATATTACTGATATGAAGCCAATTAGTAATAAGCAAGATAAAATAACAGAGCTACTTAATAGGGCTACTTCTTTAGAGCAATTATCTGCTGGTAACGTTAACTTTAAAATGGAAGCCATAAAAGCTAGAACAAAAGATGTTCTTGAGCAGCTGTTATCAATTACTTCTCAATATTTTGAAACACGTGAGCAGCTTGCTGATGCGTTTAATTTACAAAATAAAATATTACTTACATTACGTAATAGCACCGCAGACGATAATGTAGTTTATTGGCTGATTCAGGGAACTTTTAGATATTTTCAAGCTTACATTATGACAAGTAGCTATTATTACAATGATTTAGAAATGCGTACAGGATTTATAAATGCATGTATTGACGCGTTTCATGAGCATGTAAAAGGTATTTATTTAGAGTTTATTGAAAACTATAATAAACCGGCCAAAGCTTAGCTTTGGCCTTTTTTGGTAAATAACTTACTTATATTAGGGTTTAATATTAAACAAAGAGAGTTGGATTAGATCACTTGGTTTTCCATTCAATATATAATGATTTTTAAGTACACACTCTTTGCTATAGCCAGCCTTTTTAAAGGCTTTAAAACTTCCAATATTGTCGGTGTAAACCCAGGCGACTAGTTTTCTAATCAATAACGTTTCGAAAGCATATTGGTTAATTAGCTTGATAGCTTGATTTGCATAGCCTTTCCCCCAACTTTCTTTTTCGCCAATAAACAGGCTCACTTGAGCAATATTATGAATCCTATTTATATTTCCAACTTTAATATTCCCAATGTGTTTATTATTGTTGGTTCTAATCGTAAATAATTGTTCAAGCGGGTTATTTAAATTAGCTGAAATATAATCCTTAACTGAGTTAAGATCCTGTTTACTAAAACGAGTTTCTAAGTACTGATTTACTAGAGGATCATTAAGCCAAGCAACATAATTTTCATTTACATCGTCTAAAGATATACTTTGCAAAAAAATATCTTTCACCTCATTACTTGTTACTTTAACTAGATTTTTCATCAATTAGCTCCCATTTAGCAGCTGTTCCTCTTGTTATATTTACAGAAGTTTTCTTACCAATCAGCGTATCGTAATACTTACAGGGGAGACCGTAGCCTGGACGTATTCTTTTTATGTGTTTTTTTGTTATAACTGTACCTGCTGGTACGTCTTCAATAAAATAAATAGAGCGTCTAAATTTTAGGTTTTCGCTTTCGGCTGATTTTACTTCATACCCTGGATTACCTATCGATTTGTACACTTCTTTGCTTTGACTAACAATTGATTTAAGCTGCTCAGGCTCAATTGAAAATTCTGAATCAGGCCCTTTTTTAGATCTATCTAAAATAAAATGCTTTTCAATAAAGCATGCTCCTAAAGCCACTGATGCAATTGCTGCCGTTGTGCCTAAGGTATGATCAGATAAGCCTGTAATAACGTTAAAGCGTGTTGCAATATCCGAGATTGTAGCTAAATTAGCTTGCTCGAATGGCGCAGGGTAAGCACTTATGCAATGCAATACAATTAGTTCATCACAACCATTATCTCTTGCTGTGCTAATCGCTTCCTCTATCTCTGAGATATTAGCCATACCAGTAGACATAATGATAGGTTTACCTGTTTCAGCAACTCGCTTGATGAGAGGTAGATCGGTTAATTCGAAAGAGGCCACTTTATAAGCTGGGGGGTTTAATGCTTCTAGCAGCTCAACGGCTGTTTCATCAAACGGTGTCGAAAATAAAGTGATACCGACTTCTTTGGCCTTTTCAAACAGTGCATTGTGCCACTCAAAAGGAGTATGGGCCCACTCATATAATTTATATAAATTATAACCATCCCATAACCCGCCTTTAATCTGAAACTCGTCCTTATTACAGTCGATAGTCATTGTATCGGGCGTATATGATTGAATTTTTATTGCATCGGCCCCACATTTAGCGGCTTCTTCAATTGTTTTTAGGGCTTCTTTAAGATCGCCGTTATGGTTAGCTGAAAGCTCAGCAACAATGTAAGGTTCATAGTCTAAACCTATTCTTCGACCATCTATTTCTACAAATTTATTTTTCATGATTACTCAAGTAAAGTTAATTTTATATTGGCAGTTAAAGCGTCGTTGCTTTTTTTGGCATTTGTAAACTCAAGCTTATACTTTCCATGTTTTATGTATGCTTTTGGATAACTATCGGCATCTAACATGCGAATATGATCAAAGATATCATCCAGCTCTAAGTTCGTATCAATAACACTTTGGCTTGGATTGCGTCTTGAAAATGCTGTTACAGGGCCTTCTTGAGGTGTTACTTCAGGATTTTCGTTAACAATAAACTCAATCATATCAAAAGTTAAAGCTGAACAGCGTAAAAATATTTGTTGCGCTGTGCCCTCCAAAGATAGAGCCCTTTTTAGGTAAATAGGGCCTGTATCTATACTTTCTTCCATTTTTAGGGCACTTAACTTTGTGGTGGTATGGCCAAGAGAAATTAAATTCTGCATTGGGCTTCCGCCCCGTCCATAAGGCAAATCAGTCATATGAAAGCAAACGCAATTAAAGTTATTAATTATTTCTTCGGGAACAATCCAGCTCCAATGAGGAAAAAATATATATTTAGGGTTTAGATGTTTTAAGTGATTATAAGTGAGCTCTTTTTTGTCAGTAATTAAATGCCAATTTCCATTATAAGCTGGCGTGCGTTTATTATATTGGGCAATATTCCAGTCTTTAATTGTAGCTACAATGTAATTGTTCATATTCAATCGCTTATCGGTTTTAGAGACGCTATCTCATAGTCAAATTAATAGTTATTCAGCTTCAGGTAAATTGCTATTCTATGACTTTTAGCACTTCGTTGGTGACTCTTACAGTGCCTTTGCCATCACAAATATTAATACAATTTTTATGAACATCATTACTTAATTTTAACCTATTTTGCCAAAATTCAATTTCTTTAATTAACTTGCCTTCTATCTCTGCAATTGAAATAAAGCGGATCACTTCAGCTAATTGAAGCGCGTTAGCGATCTCTCGCTGATTGTCTGCTTGTACAATAACAACAGCAGGAAGGCCTAAAGCGCATCTTTCCCATGATGTTGTTCCAGCTGCACCAATCGCTAGTGTTGCCGTTGACATAATTTCCGCAATATTACTTGGCGATATATGTAAAAAGACTTTTTTATGACATAGTGCAAAGTTAAACACTGATTTCACGTTTTTTGCTGTTTTATTTAGGATTACATTAATTCTTTCAAAGTATTTTAATTTGATTACTCGCGCTAATACTTGAAGAGTCAAATTGTCAGGATCTGTTCCTCCAAACATTATGAGTAAGGTGCGCTCTTTTTTTACAATTGATGCTTTTTGAAAATCTAAAAACTCAGGCCTTAATAAAGCAAAGCTTGAGCCAAGTAGGAGTTTTGTATGGTTATTTATCAGATGCGAGTATTTAACTGTTGAGCATTGGTAGGTTTGATCTAATAACAAGTCACAATTGTGTTTTCGGTTCGCTAGATCGTCAATAACCATAATTTTTTTGGTTATGCTTTTTACTTTATTATGCCAATGGTTATCAATAGCATAATGATCTATTACGATTAAATCGTAATTTTTCCCCGCTGTTAATTTTAGAAACTCTTCACAGTCATCATCTATGCTAGTACCCAGCCATGAGCTGTAGTTTTTTAAGTCGATGGTATTTTTTGGAGGAGCCATTCTAACAAGCTCAAACCCAGATTGGATTATATTTTCATTACTATTACCGGTGGCATCGCGACAGAAAAAAGTGATATTAACATTGGCAGCCTTTCTAATTGCTGCCGCTAGTGTGAGGCAACGCATCACATGGCCTGAACCAATATGTAAAGAAGCATCAACTCTAAAAGCGATGTTGAGTAATCGAGTCGGAGTTTCGGTATTACCTTTATTTATATTAATGCTCACCTTCTAGAGCCTCTTTACGGATGTAAATGAAACATTTTTTATTTTCTATTGTTGTTTCTTTTTCACGCTTAAAGTTACAGGCTTCGAATAATTTAATAGATGCTATATTTTCAATTAAAATAATCGCAATAAATGTACTATTTTTATTTTTTTCTATTAGTTTTAGCGCTTGTTTTAACATTTTTCGACCGTAACCATAGCCTCTACTGCAAGGAGATAAATGCGTGTCTATTTCATATGTATTAAGATCTGTTTGATTAAATCTGACTTGTCCGATTGGTTTGTCGTCAATAGATGCAATATAAATTTTACTATTAAGAGACGCTAGTTGCTTATTAAACCAATTTAAGTGATTTTGTAAGGTAATTGGGGCGTCTTTTAATGCGCAGCTGCGAATAACAGGATCATTAGCCCACTGGTATAAAGTAGTACAATCACTTTGCTCGGCTTCCCTTAATGTTATCATTTTATTTTCTATCCTAAATTAGGTATTAAAACCGCAACTTTATAACGAGCGTAATAGGCCTAATCTATAAAGCGTTCAATATAAAATGCTTCAGCAAGTGGAGTGCCTATACACATGCCTCTAAATTTAGCGAGTGCTTGAATATTCTCAAGACTTCGAGTGTGTGGTGCTTCTCTCATTTCATCTTTATAAGCTGTAAGAGCTTTTATTTTTTTACTAAATACATGCTCGATATTGACAAAATAGTTCGGTTTGAATGCCTCGTAACGATGACTTGCCCATTCGGTGCTTGATAGTGTTTCGAAGCAAAATATTTGCTTTACTGATTGCATGGGTTGCGGCCTGCAAGCTGTTAAAACAGCTTCATAAGTTTTTCGATGATCAACATTTAAATCGCTATGATAATGGGTATACACGCGTGCAATTATATTTTTAGATAAAAATAGTTCGATGGCTTGCGCTATTTTTAAAAGTGGTATGGTATCGAATTCATTATCAGGAAAATCTAATGATGTTAGATTATTAGGTGAAACGCCTAAATGTTGGGCGGCATTTAAAAAGGCTGCTTGCCGGGTTTGAATCTCTGCTTCAGTATATTCTAGGCGCGAACTAACCCCATTAGAAAGTGTTAAAATATATACTTCATCACACTTTTCAATATGGTTCGCGATTGTGGCACCACAGCCGAGTGTCTCATCATCAGGATGGGCGACAATTACTGCTACTTTCATACTTACTATCCTCGATAAATTTAACTAAGAGAAGAGTTATCTTACACTAGTTGTCATTTATCTAACTTTAAAAACTGGCTCTAAAAGATGTCCTTTAAAAACATCATATAAATTTTGTGTTTCTATTGTATTTTTTAAAATAAAAATAACTTCATCGTATGCATTAAGTAATTTTTCTATATCATCATGTGTATGGGCATAGCTAAGGTTATGACTACCACCAATTAAAATACCTCTAGAGCACATCTCTTGAATAAATAAAGATTTTAGCTCTAATGAGGAGTATTTTTGAGTGTCTTTAATAATAATAAAAGACCATGACGGATGACCTGCAGTGCTCAGCCAATCTTTTACTTTGTGTTTTTCTATTAATTTATTAAGCTCACAAATTAATTTTTCACCTAAAGTGTGAATATGTGTCAGTACTCTTTCTTGCTGCATTTTTTTTAATGTTGTTTTTGTAGCAACTAAAGACATGGTTTCGCCCGCAAAGGTACCGGAGAAGAAAATATCTTCCATCAATGACATTATTTTTTGTTTACCTACGACAGCTGAGATAGGGAATCCGTTTGCCATGCCTTTTCCAAAGGTTGCTAGGTCGGGTGTAATATTAAATAAGCCTTGAGCACCATGTAGATCAAACCGAAAACCGGTAATTGTTTCGTCAAAAATTAGTACAGAGCCATGTTTTTTACAAAGTGCTTGTACTCCTTGAAGAAATCCCGTTTCTGGAAAGGAGACATTCATTGGCTCCATAATTACAGCTGCAAGCTGTTCAGGGTATTCAGTAAAGAGCCTTTCTAATGAGCTAAGATCATTGTATGTAAACGCATGGGTAAGCGCTCTAACACATTCAGGGACACCTAAATTTCTGGTTGTTGAGCCAATATACCAATCTTGCCAACCATGATAACCACAGACAGCAACATGCTCTCTTTTTGTATAAGCTCTTGCTAGTCGAATAGCAGCAGATGTTGCATCACTGCCATTTTTACCAAAACGCACCATTTCAGCGCAAGGTATTAGCTTTGTGAGTTCTTCGGCGACTTCCATTTCTAATCTATGAGGAAGGGAGAAAGTGATCCCTGAGCTAAGCTGGTCTATAACAGCTTGATTTACATCAGCATCACAGTAGCCTAAAGAAACAGAAAGTAAGCCATTCACAAAGTCAATATACTCATTATTATCTGCATCCCAGACTTTAGAACCGAAACCTCGTTCAATAAATAAAGGTGCTGCATTCTGTGGGAACGCAATTCTACTCTTACTAAAAGTTTGGGAACCTAGAGGAATGGTTTTTTCAGCTCTATGTAGCCACTCCGCTGAATTGGTGTAATTATTCATAGCCTTCTTCTTTATCTTTTTTTAATGATTTAACCATTCCCTCATTTCGAGCAATTTGGGGGTTTAATAAGTTCAGCTCTGGTTTATGCGATAACAATTCCAGTATATCTTGATAATTAAAATTAGGCTTTTTTACATATAAATTTTCATATATTGATGAAATCAACTCAAAGTCTTTGGGTTCGTCAACAGTCCATCTATAGGCAGACAGGTCTTGCTCACTTTGGATATTCTGTAACTTATACTTAACAGGGTGACTTGTTATATAAGGTGTTACGTGTTCTAACTCAGAAGGCTTTTCTGCATATTTATAAGCGTTGTGTAAAGCCTTCTTACTAATAACTTCAATATCGAGACCATCAGGGTATGTGGCTACTAAGCAGTTTGAAGTATAATCATTGTTGTTTTTTAAATGACTATTAATGACATAGTCCATGAGCTCAGGGTCAATCACTGGGCAGTCAGCTGTTATTCTAACGATAGCATCACAAGGGTAATTGAGTTCAGCATGAAAGTACCGGCTGAGAACATTGCTTAAACTTCCTCTAAAGCATAATAAATTATTCTCATTGCATAACTGTTCAATAATGTCGTCACTTTCATCAGTACTTGTGACAATAACTAGGTTGTCTACCAACTTGGCTCGTTGTACACGCTTAGCTTGTTGAATAAACATAGGTAAACCTTGGAGATTCTTTAAAACTTTATTAGGTAAGCGTGTTGATCCTGTCCTAGCTTGCATGAAAGCATTTATCATATTTTTAATCCTAGCGCTTAATTAACCAAGCCATTGCGATGGATTGATTAATGCTAAATTACTTGAAGCTAAAGAGGCTAAAACGTCATCCGAGGGGAGTGTAAGCTTTTTTGCGACGCAGTAGCTGTCTATTAATTGTGTTAACTGTTCTTGTGAGCAACACCCTATAATTGCATTTTCGATATGAGGGGCTTTTTGCGCAATAATTGCTAATGCGAAAGTTAGCCGATTGCAGCCTAATTCATTAATAACACGATTATACTGAGAAAACTCATTATTAAACTGTGAAAAATAAGCGTTATTTTGAATCATTGGCTCTAATAAAAGCCCTTGTAAAAATATCGAGCGAGCGTGAAGCTTTATATTTTTTTCTATTAGCTTATCGATGATTTCAGGTTGTATAAAACGTTGATCTAACCAATTTACAGGAGCTTGAACCAGATCTAAATTAAACCTTTCACTAAGTAATTCAAGCTCTTTAGGGTTATAAACAGAAGCACCTATTCGCTTAACTATGCCTTTGGCTTTTAACTGCTCTAGCTGCGAAAAATAGTCTTCCCCTGAACTGCTTAAAAGCAACTCACAATTATGAAATAACACTGCATCAATTGACTCACAGTTCAGATTTTTTAAGCTTTTTTCTACCTGCGCGTGAATATTTTCACCTGATACTTTAGTAACAATAGATAAAGCTTGGCTTAAACCCGATTGACCAATATTACTCTCGCTACTACCATAAGCCGATGCCGTATCAACAACTGTTATACCAGCGTCTAGTGCGAGGCTGAGTATTCGTTTAACCTCATCAGTTTTAACCTGTCCGACAGTATTACTAATGCCATAATCTAAACCAAATTGGGCGGTTCCTAAAGCGATTTTCATAGTTGTTCGGCTAGTGTTTTTATTATAAAGTTTTGTTCTGAATTGGTTAATTCAGGATGCAAAGGTATGGTGAGAGCGCAACTGTAATATTTCATTGCATTTGGAAAGTCATTTACTTTAAAGCCAAGCTCTTTATAATAAGGTTGTATATGAATTGGAATATAATGCAAATGACTCGTTATGCCTTGTTCTCTTAAACTACAAATAAGAGACTCATGTTTTACAACTGCGTCACCAGACAAGGTTAAAATATATAAATGGTAACTAGAGTAGCTTTGTTGTGATTGAGTTAAATGATTGATAGGCAAGTTTTTCAACTTGCTAGAATAGACTTTAGCCAGCTGGTTACGCTTTGTAACAAATTCATCAAGCTTTGAGAGCTGACTAAGTCCTAATGCTGCTTGTAGCTCAGTCATTCTATAATTAAAGCCGAGTTCAACTTGCTGATAGTACCAAGGGCCATGACTTGGTTCGGTCATTTCACTCGGATTGGCTGTAATTCCATGGCTACGTAAACGCTCCATTCTTTTAGCAAGTTGCTTATTGTTTGTTACCGCCATGCCTCCTTCAGCTGAGGTGATTATCTTGACTGGATGAAAGCTAAATACGCAAATATCTGAAAACTCACAACTGCCTACAGGTTTACCTAAATATTTTGCACCAATAGCATGTGAAGCATCTTCAATAACCTTAAAGCCATATTCAACTGCAAGTTGATATATAGCCTGCATATCACATGATTGACCTGCCAGATGAACTGGGATGACTACCTTTGGTAAACGATTAGTTTCTTTGGCAGTAATGAGTTTTTTTTCTAACTCATCAGTGCACATATTCCCTGTTGCTACATCAATATCCACAAAATCTATTTGAGCACCACAGTAAAGTGCACAATTTGCAGAAGCAACGAACGAAATAGGGGAGGTCCATACAATATCGTCTTTCCCTACATTTAACGCTAAACATGCAACGTGCAATGCTGATGTGGCACTGTTTATTGCACATGCATATGCGCTGCCACAATAATTCGCAATAGCTTGCTCAAAAGCAGGGATTTTTGGGCCTTGCGTTAACCAGTCGGATTTTAAGACATCAACTACTGCGTCGATGTCTTGTTGAGAGATAGCTTGTTTGCCGTAAGGGATCATGGAGTAATAACTTTTAAACTAATGCTTCAATGTTGAAGGCTTCAATTTCTTCAATCGTCATGTAATGAGGGTTGTTTAAAGAGTTATATTCAAAGCCTTGCTGAACTTTTTTTCCCTTTTCATCAAGCGCATTTACTGTAAAGTCATTACTACGACTGCTAAATTTGATGCCTGGCGCAATAACAAAGTGATCGTTATATTCATAGGTTTCAAAACACAGATCGGCAGGGCACATAACCTCATGAAGTTTCTCGCCTGGGCGAATACCGATAGTTTTAATAGGTAAATCGGGAGCCATTGCTTTTGCTAGGTCAGTAATACGAATTGATGGAATCTTAGGCACGAAGATTTCACCGCCCAACATGCGTGCGAAATTTGTTAAAACAAAATCAACGCCTTGTTGAAGGCTTATCCAAAAACGGGTCATTTCATCATGAGTGATAGGAATATGATCACGACCTTCATTAATAAACTTTTGGAAAATAGGCACAACTGAACCTCGCGAACATACTACATTACCGTAGCGCACCACTGAAAAAGTGGTTTTATGGCCGCCAGCAATATTGTTTGCCGCTACAAATAATTTATCTGAGGCCAATTTAGTAGCACCGTATAGATTAATTGGGTTGGCTGCTTTATCCGTAGAGAGAGCTATGACTTTTTCAACGTTATTATCAAGTGCTGCATTAATAACGTTTTCTGCACCATTTATGTTGGTTTTAATACATTCCATTGGGTTGTATTCAGCGGCAGGTACCTGCTTAAGGGCTGCAGCATGGATAACGTAATCAACGCCACGCATTGCGCGATTTAGTCGTTCTTTATCTCGAACATCGCCAATAAAGTAGCGCATGCAAGGCTGATCAAAATCTTGCTGCATTTCAAACTGCTTTAGCTCGTCACGAGAAAAGATAATAATTTTTTTGGGGCTGTACCGTTCTAATAATGTTTTTACATACTTTTTACCGAACGATCCTGTTCCACCTGTTATTAAAACTACTTTTCCATCAAACATGTGATTTTCTCCACAGCTAACCAGCCTAATATTGCCAAATCTATTTTAAAAGTTAGATTTATACTTATTTACAGCTTTTTTATTTTTTTGATTACCAACTATTTTAACCGCTAATAGTTGCTTTTGATTATCTATTTTAACAGATAGCTGTTCTATTAGGTTAATTAAAAACTCAAGTTCAGTAGCTGAATAATGAGTTTTTTCTCCAGAAAGTGAGCTACTTATGTGAACATCAAGTTTATTATGAATATTCAGCGCTTGCTCAATATCCCAATCTTCTGAGTCAGCAATCAAACTTACTAGCTCATTGCAATATGCTCGAGTCTCACTATCTTTAACTTGTGAGCTTGTAACCCGATTTAAAGACATTATAGTTGTGGTTCTCTTTGTTCAAATGGAATTGCTTCCCAACCTGATTTTATTTCCTTGATCAAGGTAATTACTTCATCAATTTTTTCTATATCGTTCTCAAGGTTCGCGGTTAATAAGCTGCGCTGACAGTAATCGTACAAAGAGTCTAAGTTAGTTGATACTTCATTATTATGTTCAAAATTTAATACTTGCTGTAACGCACCAAGTAGCACAATACAATCAGAGATTGCGTTGCCTTTTTTTTCTAACTCTTTACGTTCAATAAATCCCTTTGCAGCAGAGAGTTTGCCAACAATATTCACAAACACGAGTTTGACTTGATCATAAGGCGTCATTTCTTTAACGCTGCTAACTGTTATTTGACGGTATTTATTGATTGATGCGTGCGCCATAGGTAATTCCTCAAATTTTAATTGCATGTGTAGAACCTTAAGCAAGTTTAGTTCCAACATAAGTTTGACTGTTACTTATCGGCCAAAACAGTCACACCTTTAAATAATAATAGCAGTTTTTATGAGTTTCTTCTTTGTAGAATCGTATCATTACTAGTGGCAAAATGTGTTAGATAATTCATCCTAAGTAGGTATGCCGTTATAAATAGCTAAAGAGTTATTAGTTATAAAGTATTGGCTTTTCAGGCAGGGTGTCTGTTTTTTGGCGTTAATGTCAAAAAATCGCCGCTATTACTTGCATCCAAATCCAACTGGCTTACAATTTGATTAATAAAACAAATTAGTGAAATAAATGGCTCGCTAAAAATGATCTTAATTTTAGATAATAATAATAATCGCTCTATTGGATTATATGCATCGCTTACTTTTATTGGTGAGGCGGTACAGTTGCAAACAGAAGCTGACTTTGAGCAGGCATGTAGTCACTATCAAAATAAAGAATGTATTGTGGTTTTAGGGGCGTTGCAATCTTTGGATCATGAAAGTTTAATTAAACGCTGTCCAACATTTCCTTTTTTATTGATTGGTGAAACGCTCAAACCGCTACTGAGTCTCGCCAATGTTGTTGGACTAATTTGTGAGCCATTTACTCATGAAGTTACCACTCAGTTACTACATGATTGTCAGCAATATCAGCGTATGCTGCCTCATGAGCATCAACATAATAAAGAAAAAAGTACCTTTGATGGCCTTGTAGGTGAAACCAAAGCCGTAAAAGATTTACGCTTTTTAATTACTCAAGTTGCTAAAACCGACGCCAACGTACTTATTTTAGGTGAGTCGGGCACGGGTAAAGAAGTGGTTGCTCGTAACGTGCATCTACTTTCTAAGCGTAACAAAGGCCCATTTGTACCAGTAAACTGTGGGGCAATTCCTGCGGAGCTACTAGAAAGTGAACTATTTGGCCATGAAAAAGGTGCATTTACCGGAGCTATTTCAGCACGTAAAGGCCGGTTTGAATTGGCGCAAGGTGGCACGCTATTTTTAGATGAAATAGGGGATATGCCTCTGCAAATGCAGGTTAAGTTACTGCGAGTACTACAAGAGCGTAGCTATGAGCGCGTTGGCGGTACTAAAGCGATTCAAGCCGATGTACGTGTTATTGCTGCAACCCACCGCGACCTTGAAAGCATGATTGAAAAAGGCTCATTCCGAGAAGATTTATATTATCGCTTAAATGTTTTTCCTATTGAGAGTCCATCACTTGCTCAACGTGCAGAAGACATCCCTTTGCTACTTAAAGAGCTAATGCGCCGCGTAAATGAGCAAAGCGGTACTACGGCTAAGTTTACAGAGCGTGCTATTGAAAGTTTAAAAGAGCATTCTTGGCCAGGTAATATTCGTGAGCTTGCGAACTTAGTTGAGCGTATGGTTATTATGTTCCCAGACAAGGTGGTTGATGTTCCTGATTTACCTAATAAATACCGCTACATTGAAGTTGAAGCCTATGAGCCACAGTATCCAGAAGAACTGATGGAGCGTGATGCGTTTAATGATATTTTTAGTGGCGGATTCAGCGAAGACGAAATAGACCTTGAAGATGATTTTGCTCAAGCGGCACCGGGTTTATTGCCCGATGAAGGTATTGAGCTTAAGGAGTACTTAGCTGAGCTTGAAATTAACTTAATCACCCAGGCATTAGAGCGCTTTGATTACGTTGTTGCCCGTGCTGCTGAAGTGCTAGGCGTAAGGCGAACCACACTGGTCGAAAAAATGAAAAAATATAATCTTTCTAGGGATTGATTAAAACCGCTAATAAATTGAACTGTAGTTAATAAAGTTCTATGTTATTTTTAATTTTGGCTTTAAAACTTGATTTGCCTCCCATTAAATAGTGACAATTTAATGGTGTGCGGTGCTCTTTTTCTTATTGTACACTCCTAAGTTAATGAATAATCTAGCATGTGTTTTATGCAGGTAACGCTTTCTATACAAAGTAAAGTAAAATAAGGTTAAAAATGAACGAAGCAATCGATGGAAATAGAATGTATGGGTGGGCAAAGGAGCTATTTCCAATCAATCGAAGCCTTACAGGTGATGGTGTAAGAGAAACATTGAGATATATCAAACAGTTTGTACCGGAACTGGTTGCACATGAGGTTCCTTCAAATACTATCGCTTTTGACTGGAAGGTACCGCAAGAGTGGAAAGTAAATAACGCATACATAATTGATCCTAATGGTAATAAAATATGCGATTTTAAAGTTAATAACCTACATCTAATGGGTTACTCAGAGCCTGTTAATAAGACACTTTCTTTAAAAGAATTACAATCCCACCTTTACAGTATAGAGGATATGCCTGACGCAATACCATATGTTACATCATACTATGAGCGTAATTGGGGATTTTGTCTTAGCCACTCTCAACGTTTATCTTTGACTGAAGGTAGTTACCAAGTTGTTATAGATACAAATTTATTCAATGGGCATTTAACGTATGGAGAGTTTGTTTTACCTGGAGAAACAGAAAATGAAATTTTGCTTTCTACATACATATGCCATCCTTCTTTAGCTAATAATGAATTATCTGGACCAGTTGTTTGTATGGCATTAATTGAGCAACTTAAATTAATGACTGACCGTAGATATACTTACAGAGTTTTATTTTTACCAGAAACCATAGGATCAATAGTTTATATTTCAAAACATTTAAAACGTTTGAAAAAGCATCTGAAAGCTGGATTCATTGTCACATGTGTCGGTGATGAAAGAGAGTACTCTTACCTAAGTTCACGCAACTCTCGTACTTTAGCCGACAGAGCAGCACTAAGTGCTTTAAAGAATTTAGTTGGTAGTTTTAAACAGTATTCTTTTCTTGAGCGCGGTAGTGATGAGCGTCAATTTTGCGCTCCTGGTGTTGATTTACCTGTATGTTCAATTATGCGGAGCAAATACGGGGAATATCCCGAATATCATACATCATTAGATGATCTTACATTAATTACACCTGCTGGATTAAGAGGTGCTGCAGATGTAATTGTTGGCGCTATTCAATTATTAGAAAAGAATAAAGTATATAAAGCAACTAATTTATGTGAGCCGCAACTTGGTAAAAGAGGATTGTATCCTAATACGAGCAATATGCAGCAAGATTATACTCAAGTAAAAATGCTCACTAATTTACTAGCTTATGCAGATGGAGGTAGTGATTTATTAGAGCTTGCTGATAAGATTCGAGCCAATATTTTTGAGCTTTTACCTTTAGTTGAATCTCTCGAAAAAGCTGGTTTAATCAAAGCTCAAGACTAAATAGGGTAGAAGGAGCGCATAAATGCGCTCTTTTGTTAGTTTAATTTAATTACAGCAACATACCAATTGTAAGCTAATCCGAACCAATCCATTTTTATTTCTGCGCATTCACAATATTGTGAAATATTTGAAAAGCAGCTCAAAAAATCATCTTTATCTTCAAAGCGACGCATAACTTGACCATTGCGAACTCCGAAGTAATCATTTTTAATTCTCACATACCCTTTTTCGAGCTCTTCACACGATTCGTAAATAAAAGCTGAAGCCGTTGGAACAGATACGATTAGATAGCCTTTTGGCTTTGTTACTCTTACGAATTCATCAATATGTTTTTGATAATCAAAACTTTCAGAACTCATATAATAACTACTATTCCAAGAGATTAAATAATCAAACATATTCGCTTCGAATGGGATTTCTTCGCAGCTACCTATTCGTAAGTCTAATTCTTGGCCTTTAAACTCCTTTCTTTCAGAGGCATTATTTACGATATCTTTTGTGATTTCTACCCCACTACTCAATAAACCAAGTCTATTAAAAAGAGGGAAATTACGGCCATCACCAAAACCTACATCTAAAATTTTCTTACCTTGAAAATTTTTATCTAGAAACTCTAACTTTGGAAATTGCCCTAAAAAAATTCTAATAACTGCTTCTGGTGGGTAGGCTATTTCTGTGTTTTCAGCATATATGCTATTCCATGATTTATCTCTATCATACTTCATTGTAGTATTATTACCTTTATATAGGGTTAGGTATAATGTTTAACACTTAAGATAACATTTCATAAATACGGTTTACAATATTTATAGGAATATCTAGCTGCCAAGGTTATTAATAGTGGCTTGTATTTTGCTTTATACTTGAAAGCTAGTAAAAACTTTAAGTATGGCAATGTTCATCGACTGGTCTTCGAGTAGAGGCAAAATAAGCGCACTTTTAAGTAGTGCTCCAATTATTAAAAGGTATTAGTGATGAAGTATCCAAAAATACTAGAATGCACTTTAAGAGATGGAAGTTATGAAATTGACTTTCAGTTTTCTAAAAATGATACAGTTGGTATTTGTAGTGCACTAGATTACTGTGGATTTGAGTTAATAGAAGTTGGTCATGGTGTCGGTCTAGGTGCTTCAGAAAGAGGTATAGGAGTTGCTCTTGAGACTGATGAAGTCTATATGAAAGCAGCGTCTGAGAGTGTAAAAAAAGGTAATTGGGGGATGTTTGCAATTCCGGGGATTGCAAATTTAGAACACCTTACGTTAGCTGAGTACCATGGAATGGATTTTGTTCGCTTAGGTTCTACAATATCTGATTTTAAAAAGTGTGAAAAATTTATAAGCTCTGCGAAAAATAAAAGTATGCTCACATACGTCAATTTCATGAAGTCGTATACTGTTTCGCCTAGCAAGCTGGCTAAGGCTGCAAAGGCTGCTTTTGAAATTGGGGCTGATGCTGTTTATGTAGTGGACTCAGCAGGCGGAATGCTACCACAAGAAGTAACGGAGTATGTTCAAGCAATACTTGCTGAATGCCCTAGTCTAACAGTTGGATTTCATGGGCATAATAATTTGGGGTTAGGTGTGGGAAACGCTCTTGCCGCTATCAATGCTGGTGCTGAAATTATTGATTCGTCGCTGCAAGGATTTGGACGTAGTGCCGGTAATACAAGTACAGAACAAATTATAGGGTGCTTGGCTCGTATGGGATTGGAGGGAAAAATAGATCCAATACAAGTAATGGATTTAGGTGAAGAACTCATAAAACCTTTGATTAATAAAAATGGTCTTTCATCTATTGACACTATATCAGGGATGTCATTATTCCATTCTAGTTATATGCCTATAATTTTTGAAATGTCACAAAAATATAAAGTTGATCCAAGGCATTTAATTATTTCTGTTTGTAAAGAAGATACTTGCAATGCACCTGAAGAAATGGTTGAAAGGCATGCAATTGAGCTGTTAAAAATACAAAAGGCAAAAGGGCATTGGAAGCCGAGTTATAAAAATTACCATGTGAATGAGCAAGTAATTCTATGATAAAAGAACTATTTAAGTCAGCAGAACAACACTCTTTAGCAATAATACAAGGCACTCAAAAGATTACTTATTTAAATTTTGAGAGTCAGGTAATGTTTTATATGAATCAGTTAACTAAAGCTGGTGTAAGTCAAGGTGATAAAGTAGCTCTAGAGCTCGAAGATAAATTGGAGTTTTTTGTAATTCTTGTTTCATTGTTCACATTAGGTGCAAAGGTCTTACCATTATCAGCTAACTACAATGAATGTTATAAATGCACATTGCTGGACATCTTTAACCCTGACAAAGTAATTAACAATGTTGGCGAATTTGAAGAATACATACCTGAAAAAAAAACAAATAGCTTTATCTATAAGGATAGTTCGAATAATGCTCAGGTTATTACCTTTACTTCAGGGACTACAGGTACACCAAAAGCGGTATGCCACGACTTAAAAAGCTTACTTGTTTGCGCTGAAGCGTTTAACAAACATAATGAAGTCGGTTGTGAAGTTAAGATGTTGCATGTAATGCCTTGTTTTTACATGGCTGGTATTCTTAACACCTTTTTATGTCCATTAATAGCTGGTGGATGTGTCATTTTAAGTACAACCTTCTCGGCTAGTAATGCCGCAACTATCTTTAAGAATTTTGCTAAATATAGAGCAAATGCTATTTGGCTAAGCCCTTCAATGTTAGCCCTTTCATCTAAAATGACAACCGATAGAGATGCTATAGGCTGGGTAAGTGATTGCGCAGCAAAGATATTTATCGGTACTGCGCCTCTTATGCAAAATACAAAAAAAGAGTTTGAGCATAAATTTGCACATGAAGTTTTAGAAAGTTATGGCACAAGTGAGCAGTTGTTTATATCTTGTGCGAAAGTCGGTGAAGGGCATTTGGACGGAGTTGGTCGGTGTCTGGATCTTGTAAATGTAACTTTTTCTGATTCGAACGAAATACTAATTGATTCTCCTTGGGAGATGCTTGGCTACTTAAACGCTGACTCAGAATGCCCTGCTACAGGTGATATTGGAAAGTTATCATCAGGGGTTTTAAGCATAACTGGACGTAAAAAAGATATTATTATTAAAGGTGGAATTAATATAAGTTCGAGGTATATAGAGGATGTTAGTTTGAAGTATGCTGGTATAATGGATGCTGCAGTAGTTGCAAAGCCTCATGATTTTTGGGGTGAAGTGCCAATATTATTTCTTTTATCAGAGCATGATTTAAATATTAAATCTATAAAGGCGTGGTTGGGTACCTTGTTACCTTCAGAGTTTCTTCCTGAAAAAATAATTGTTTTGAAAAGCTTTCCTACTTCAGTCACGGGAAAAGTAATGAAAGCAAAGCTAATCGAAAAGTACTTAATATGATTATTGGATTCTCCCATCTTACTTGGAATTCAGCTTTTGTTGAGCGAGATATCTCTAAATTTAAAGAGTTAGGATATGAATCGGTATTTGATGAAAAAGAGTTAGAGAATAACTATTCAAAAAAGGATTTACTTGCTTCCTATTCTGCGAAACATGATATTAAATTACTTAAACGAAGTGATTCATATGACATTGAGATTATTAATCACCATAGTAAAAACATGAATGTACAAAATCGTTTATTTTACAGTGACTCAATGATGACTATTTTGATACCATCGGGTTGTTTTGCAAAGGAAATTGATTTTTGGTGTGGGCTAGGTTTCAAAGAAAGTGGAAATTGCCTAAGGTTATCTAGACCGGTAAAAACATGGAACCTCGATATCTCTTTTGTTTCAACGGAACAAGATCTTGTAGAACAAAAACTGGATCTTCAAGGCTTTACATCAATTGCATTTATAGTAAAAGATTTAGCTCTGTTTAAGAGTAAACTAATAAATAAAGTAATTTGGATTTCTGAGATATTTACTCTTGAAGTTAATGAACAGAAGATGGATATACTCCTATTTAAAACTCCCTCAGGGGTAATAATAGAACTCATCGAGGTATTAAAATGAAAATAACAGATTTAACAATGTTGCTTGAAGAGGGGATGCAAACATTTGCAGCTCATTGGCACCCCTTTTTTGAATCAACTCAGTTAGGACGACACGGAATTGAAAATAGAGAAACGCGAAAAATTGTATTAGGTACACACACTGGAACTCACATAGATGCCCCAAGGCACTTTATTGCTGATGGTGAAACAATTGAAAATATACCATTAGCTCAATTAAATGGGCCTGCACGGGTTATTGACTTTTCGAACCTTGCAGATAAACATGAAATTACTAGAGATGAGTTGATATTAGCTTTAGGTTCCCAGTGTCCGGTTCGCCTAGTTGCTAGGTTTGACTGGGATTTAAAATTAAACACTAATGAATACTACACAGACCATGCCTTTTTTTCTGAAGATGCTTGTCAATGGCTGGTAGATAATGGGTGTAAGCTTATCGCCCTAGATACCCCCCAGCCTGACAGCCCTTTAAATGGAAGAGGGGCAGAAAAGGATGCACCTAACCATAAAATACTTCTTGGTGCAGGTGTTGTTATCGTTGAATACTTAATTAATATTCGTTCGATTGAGAGCGAAGAATTTACGCTTATCGTCGCACCCTTAAAAATTAAAGGTGGCGATGGGGCTCCAGTTAGGTGTTTTGCAATTGAGTAAGAGTAATGAAATGCTAGTAAAAGAAAAGCTAGTGCAGTGGTTTGTTTCTAAAAGCCAAATGGAAAATATTGATACAACGTTAAATTATTTTGAATCCGGTTATATTGATTCATTTGACGTGCTGATGTTAATAGAGTTCTGTGAATCAAGCTTCAATGTAGTGCTTAATGAGATACATTTTGAAGATAGAAGGTTCTCTTCAATTGATGGGTTGGCTGATATTTTAAACGATTTACAGGTGCAATGAATTGCAAAACTATCATTATAGTAGGACTGATTTTGAGTTGGCTTTACAATCTGTAGGGATTTGTAAAGGTGATACTGTTTTTTGTCATAGTAATGTAGGTTACCTCGGTTACCCGGAAGGAGTTACTTCCAAGCAACAATCCTTAGAGTTAATACTTAGTACTTTTTTAAATTTATTAGGAAGCCAAGGTACCTTAGTGGTACCTACCTTTACTTATTCATTTGGTAAAGGCGAGAACTTTAATGTCAATGATACAGCGTCTGACTGTGGTATGTTCTCAGAATATATTAGGACTAATCCATTGTCAGTGCGAAGCAATGACCCTTCTGTATCTGTTTCTGCTATTGGAAAGTATGCTAGTTTCTTAACAAGTAAAGTATCTGAAAATGCCTATGATGAGGGAAGCGCTTTTTCACGACTCGTTCAATTAAAGGCTAAGGTGCTTAACATTAACTTTGACGCAGGCAGTACGTTATTGCATTTTTTTGAAAGAGCACATAATGTATCTTATAGGTTTGACAAAACATTTCATGGTAAAAAGTTTGATGGTAAAAGCTACATTCCATGCAAATCAACCTTATGGGTTCGAGATTTAAACATAGAGGGGTCTCAGGCGAGTTTCGAGCGCTTTAACTGTTATGCCAGCGATAAAGGTATGTATAAAAGGGCTAAGGTAGGTCGAGGTGGAATTGGCTGTATTTCTGTCGAAGATATGAACAAGGCATTCTCAGAATTATATGAGAAAGACCCTTGGTTTTTAACAGATAAACACATTTAATTTTTTAAAAATAATGGAGTTTTTTCGAACATTTAAGAATATAAATGTTGGATTAATTATGAAATGAATAAACAAACAGTATGAAAACAGCACAATGTAACGCTTTTAACTAGAATTAATTGGCATCGTTCAGGCTAACTAAATCTATTTTAATTACTAACCTATGAGTACTGCCCGATAACTTCTTCCTTCCTAAAACAATCATTACTATGATCGTTAACCATTCCACAGGCCTGCATGTAGGCATACACTGTGGTTGGGCCTAAAAATTTAAAGCCACGCTTTTTTAAATCCTTCGCAAATAACGTCGATGCCTCAGTAACTGCAGGGTAGTCGGCCAGTGTTTCTAGATCGTTTACCTGAGGTTTATTACTCACAAACTGCCACTGATAATCACTAAAACTGCCAAACTCTTCTTGAATAGTAATAAAGCATTTTGCGTTATTAATTGTTGCGACAATTTTTAAGCGGTTGCGAACTATGCCCGCATTTTGCATTAATTTTTCTATATCGTGTTCAGTAAAGGCCGCTACTTTGTGTACATCAAAGTTGGCGAAGGCATTTTTATAATTCTCACGCTTTTTTAATATGGTATACCAGCTGAGTCCTGCTTGTGCCGATTCTAATGTTAAAAACTCAAAAAGTAGTTGATCGTCATACACAGGGACGCCCCATTCATGATCATGATATTCCACATAGTCAGGTTTTGTTGTATCTAACCATGGGCAGCGGCACTGAGTCTCTTTATTCATACATTTTCCTTTGCGCGTCATTTTTACGGCACGTGTTTTTACGGTTTAATCTATTGAATTTACGGGTAAATAATTTTGGTACATATTGTGCATTAGCCACTGTATCTACATTATTTTAGAGAGTTGATTATGGCCCTTGCAAGTGTGCTAAAACCCCAGTTTATTTCTGCTAATCAGTATAACCCATGTTTACTGCAAGAGGAGTATGTTGGTGAGTTGAGTGATTTGCGTCAACAGGCAAGTTGGCTTTCTCATTTAGTTGATACTATGCCTGCGGGCGTGATTGTACTCGATGGTAAAGGAATGATCGCTAAAGCGAATCAAATTGCTATCGATATGCTCGGTGAACCACTAGAAGGTGAGAAGTGGTTTAGTGTTATTCAGCGCTCATTTCGTCCTCATCAAGATGATGGTCATGAAGTGTCGTTAAAAGATGGACGCTTAATAAAACTCGATATTACCGCACTTGCGCCAGAGCCTGGGCAACTTATATTAATGACCGATTTGACTGAAACCCGACGCTTACAAAAACGAGTCGCGCATATGCAGCGTTTAAGTGCGTTAGGTAAAATGGTGGCATCTTTGGCCCATCAAGTACGCACACCGTTATCAGCAGCTATGTTGTATGCTGCCAACTTAGGCTCAAAGCGCTTACCGGAGGCATCACGCGGCAGTTTTCACACAAAATTAATGTCTCGCTTGAAAGATTTAGAAACCCAAGTAAACGACATGCTGCTATTTGCTAAAAGTGGTGATCAACAGGTAGTTGAGCAAGTGTCGATGCAACAGTTACTCAGTGAAGTAAAAGCCGGTGCTGATGCCATGGTAGCGCTCAATGATAGCGAATTAAATGTGAGCTTACCTGAACCCGATATAGAAATTATGGGTAATAAAACCGCATTAGCCAGCGCTATTCAAAACCTAATTCACAACAGTATTCAAGTTATTGGCAGTGGCGCGCAGGTTTACCTTAGCGCCCAGCGTGACAAACAAGACTCTGACTTTGTGCGCATTAGCGTTAGTGACAATGGTCCAGGCATTGACTTAGTTCAGAGCGAGAAAATATTTGAACCTTTTTATACCACTAAAAGCCAAGGTACAGGCTTAGGGCTTGCCGTTGTTAGTTCGGTAGCCAGTGCGCATCAGGGAAGGGTTGAGGCAAACAACAACCCACACGGGGGAGCAATTTTTAGTATGTTGCTGCCTATTAGTGTCACATCTAAATTAGGGGAGTCACATGAGTAACACTATTTTAGTTGTAGAAGACGACGCCGGACTTCGTGAAGCATTAATTGATACTCTAGAAATGTCGGGCATCGCTTGCACGGCAGCCAGTAGTGCAGAGCAAGCCATGTTGTTATTAAAAAAAGATGTATTTTCACTGGTGGTCAGTGATGTACAAATGGGCGAAATGAGTGGCTTGGACTTATTACGCAGTATTAAATTAAATCACCCTGATTTACCCGTACTTATGATGACGGCCTATGCCACAATTGATGATGCAGTTGAAGCCATGCGCCTAGGCGCGATTGATTATATGGCTAAGCCATTTGCCCCAGAAGTGCTATTGAACATGGTGAGCCGTTACTTACCTGAAAAGGAAAAAGAAACAGACGGTCCTATCGTTGCCGACCCTAGCAGTATTCAATTACTTGAACTTGCAGGTAAAGTTGCTCGTTCAGATGCCAGTGTAATGGTACTTGGGCCAAGTGGCTCAGGTAAAGAAGTGCTAGCACGTTATATTCATGACAAGTCAAAACGCTGCAATGAACCATTTGTAGCAATTAACTGTGCTGCTATTCCTGAAAACATGCTTGAAGCTACTTTGTTTGGCTACGAAAAAGGCGCGTTTACTGGTGCGATTCAGGCCTGCCCTGGTAAGTTTGAACAAGCACAGGGTGGGACTATCTTACTTGATGAAATCACCGAAATGGATTTAGGCTTACAAGCTAAACTACTGCGGGTATTACAAGAACGCGAAGTTGAGCGTTTAGGCGGTCGGAAAACTATTTCGCTAGATGTACGTGTGCTTGCAACCAGTAACCGCGAATTAAAAGAGGCTGTTGCTGAAAATCAGTTCCGCGAAGATTTATATTATCGACTCAATGTATTCCCTTTACTGTGGCGACCTCTGTGTGAGCGTCCTGGCGACATTATTGTACTGGCTAAGCATTTAATTGAACGTCACTTAAGTAAAAGCAAAGAGCCAATGGCGTATCTAGATACAAGCGCTGAACAAAAACTACTTAGCCATAGCTGGCCGGGTAACGTTCGAGAGCTGGATAACGTTATTCAACGTGCTTTAATTTTACGTAGTGGCAGTACTATTGATGAGCATGCAATTTTTATCGAAAATTTAACCCCAACCCAGTTTGTGGTTGAAACAACAACAGTGCCGGAGCCTATAAAAAGTAATCTCAGTAACGCTTATTATGATGAAAAAACAATGCCCGAAGATGAGCAAAAAAATGATTTGCTCGCCTTAGACACGGGGAGTTATAAAGATGAACTTAAAGATAAAGAACATCGCATAATTTTAGAAACCTTGGCGCGTTGCCAAGGGAAGCGTAAAGAAGTAGCCGAAACCTTAGGTATAAGTCCACGTACTTTGCGTTACAAATTAGCGCAAATGCGCGATTTAGGTATTTCCCTCCCTGCATAACCTCAACAGCCCTAAAACTAAGTAACACATTTTAGGGCTGTCAAAACTCTGACTACGTAAATTTATAGTTCAACACATTGTTTTAATTGACTTTTATTTTTGGCATGTTTTGTGCTTTATTCTCTTTAAGAGTTTACTGCATTATCAGAGACAATTATGAAAATTCAAAACAGTGCTTTATTTCAAGAAATGCAATCTATGGCTTCAGAAGCCACGCGTAGTAACCAAGTTAATAACTTGCCAACGCAAGTGCAATCAACGTCTACAGCACAATTTGGTGATATGTTGAGTAATGCACTTAATACAGTGCATGAGCTTCAGCAAGACACAGGACAAAAAAGAAAAGCAGTTGAGATGGGCGACAGAAGCGTATCGCTTGCTGAGGCGATGATTGCCTCGCAAAAGTCTTCTGTGGCATTTGAAGCTACGGTACAGGTTCGTAATAAGCTTGTTGAATCTTACAAAGAAATTATGAACATGCCTGTTTAACTAGGTAGTGGAGAATTATTGTGGCGCAATCTAATCAATCAACAGATCTGGCACTTGCTGATGGCATGATGGAGCAAAGTGAAACTGAAGATCAACAAGAGCAAAAATCGGGCTATTTCAGCGCCCTAGGTGGTGTTGATGTTTTACGTCAAATTACCCTGATTGTTGCATTGGCCATTTGTTTGGCTATTGCTATCTTCGTGATTATCTGGGCTCGTCAGCCAGATATGCGCCCATTAGGTAAAATGCAAACTCAAGAGTTAATTGAAACACTCGACTTTTTAGATGCGCAAAAAATTGACTATGAACTTGATGGTAATGTGGTGTCGGTTGATGAAACTGAGTATCAAAATATTAAGTTACTGATGACCCGTGAAGGCTTAGATCAAGGGCCGACATCAGGTAGCGATATTATTATGCAAGACATGGGGTTTGGAGTAAGCCAACGTTTAGAACGTGAGCGCCTTAAACATGGTCGCGAGCAACAGCTTGCCCGTACTATTGAAGAGCTAAACAACGTTACTCGCGCCAAAGTACTATTAGCTGTTCCAAAAGAAAATGTATTTGCTCGTCGAGAGAAAAAACCCTCAGCAACAGTAGTACTAACGCTTAAGCGTGGTCGCTCACTAGATAGCGAAGAAGTTGACTCAGTAGTTGATATGATTGCTTCAGCGGTGCAAGGGCTAGAGCCTTCTCGCGTAACGGTGACCGATCAAAACGGTCGCTTATTAAATTCAGGTTCGCAAACCTCTTTGGCTGCACGCTCTCGTAAAGAATACGACCTAGAGCGTAAACGTGAGCAAGAATACCTAGAAAAAATTGACAGCATTTTAATTCCCGTCGTTGGCTTAGGTAATTACACCGCCCAAGTAGATTTAAGCATGGACTTTAGTGCAGTAGAAGAAACACAAAAACGTTACAACCCAGATTTACCGGCAGTAAGAAGTGAAACCACTTTCGAAGAAAATAATATCGGTGGTTTAGCGGTAGGTATTCCTGGTGCACTTACTAATCAGCCTCCGGTTAACTCAACGATACCTGAAGATGCAATGGCTGGCGGTGCAGGCACTGCAACCTCACCAAGTCGTACTCACAAAGAAGCTACCCGTAACTATGAACTTGATACCACTATTTCTCATAAACGTCAGCAAACGGGTGTGATCCGCAGAATAAGTGTGTCTGTAGCGGTCGATTACATACCCACGGTTGGTGAAAACGGTGAAACAACCATGACACCACGCTCGGTAGAAGCTTTGTCAAATATTCGTCGCTTGTTACAAGGTGGCGTAGGCTTTGATATGCAACGTGGTGATGCACTTGAAGTAGTGACCGTGCCATTTGTTCGTGAAGACTCAGCGCTTGATTTCGAATTGCCTTTATGGGAACAAGACTGGTTTATGAAAATGATGCGCTTAGTATTAGGTGCGCTGGTTATTATTGTACTGATTTTAGCTGTAGTTAAGCCTATGCTTAAGCGCTTAATTTACCCAGATAATACACTTGAAGAATATGATGAAGACTCTCTTAGTTCAGGTGTTGACCTTGGTGACAGCACATTAGATATGCTAAATAATGACTTTGATTCTGCTTCAGTTGGCTTCTCAAGCGATGGTACACTACAGTTACCAGACCTACATGGCGACGAAGACTTATTGAAAGCGGTTCGTGCCCTTGTAGCCAATGAACCAGAACTATCATCACAAGTAGTGAAAGCGTGGTTAACAGAAGATGACTGATCAAGAACAAAAACAACTACCACCGGCGTTTGATGTTGATAAGCTCGATGGTGTAGATAAAGCGGCGATATTATTGCTAAGTTTATCTGAAGAAGATGCAGCGCAAATCCTAAAGCACTTAGAGCCAAAGCAAGTGCAAAAGGTAGGTATGGCCATGGCGGCAATCGATGATTTGTCGCAAGCTAAAATCAGCGCAGTGCACAACTTGTTTATCGAACAAATTCAAAGCTTTAGTACGATAGGTTTTCAGTCTGAAGATTTTATCAAAAAAGCACTTACGGCCGCATTAGGTGAAGATAAAGCTGCCAGCTTAATAGATCAAATTGTTATGGGATCAGGCGCCAAAGGGCTTGATTCATTAAAATGGATGGACTCAAAGCAGGTAGCGAATATTATTCGTAATGAGCATCCACAAATTCAAACAATTGTGCTTTCTTATTTAGAGCCGGAACAATCTGCTGAGATTTTAGCGCAATTTCCTGAAAAAGTGCGCTTAGATTTAACCATGCGTATTGCCAATTTAGAAGAAGTTCAACCAGCGGCTTTACAAGAATTAAACGAAATTATGGAAAAACAATTCGCTGGTCAAGCGGGCGCACAAGCTGCGAAGATGGGTGGCTTAAAAGCGGCTGCAGATATTATGAACTACCTCGATACCAATGTTGAAGGGCAGTTAATGGATTCTATCCGTGAGCATGACGAAGAAATGTCGCAACAAATTCAAGACTTAATGTTTGTCTTCGAAAACTTAATGGATGTAGAGGATCGAGGTATTCAAGCAATTTTACGTGAAGTGCCTCAAGATGTACTGATGAAGGCGATTAAAGGCACTGACGAAGCGCTTAAAGAGAAGATTTTGGGTAACATGTCAAAACGTGCAGCAGAAATGCTTGCTGATGACTTAGAAGCTATGGCACCAGTGCGTATTAGTGAAGTAGAAGCAGCACAAAAAGAAATACTGTCAACAGCTCGTCGTCTATCAGATTCAGGTGAAATTATGCTTGGTGGTGGCGGTGGTGAGGAGTTCTTATAATTTATGAGTAACTCAAAAGGTCGCCCGTTACACGCTGATGAAGCTGATGAGCTATTAAAAAATTGGCCAATTCCAGATGTTGCGCCAGATGAGCGAAGTTTTGGCAATCGTTCGACCGCTTTTGGTACGCCATTGGCAGAGCTATACCATAAAGAAATGGCCAAAGAGCAAGATGAAGAGCCCGAAGAACAAGAATTACCTTCTCTTACTATGGTGGAGCTTGAGCGCATTCGCCAAGATGCGTATGAGGAAGGTCTTAAGCAAGGACACGAGCAAGGCTATATAGATGGTTTTGATAAAGGCGTAACTGAGGGAAAAGAAGCTGGTTACAAAGAAGGTGTTGAGCTGGGTAAAAGCCAAGGTCAAGAAGAGGTTAAACCTTTAATGGATGAGCAGTTAACTCACTTACGCAGCTTGTTAGATAGTTTATCTGATCCACTTAAAAAAGTGGATGAGCAAGCAGAAAAGCAGTTAGTGCAGTTAGCAACTATGCTCAGTGAAGCAATCATTTATCAAGAGATAAAAACTTCGCCTGATATTATCTTACATACCTTGAAAAAAAGCATTGATGCATTGAATGCAGAGCAACAGAAAGTTAAAATTCATCTTCACCCAGAAGACCTAACACTTATAAAAACCAGTTATGGCGAGCAAGCTATTGAAGATAATCATTGGCAGTTAATTCCAGAGCCTACATTGGAGCGCGGCGGTTGTGAAGTTAAGACAACACTATCGTCTTTAGATATGACCTTGAAAACTCGTGTCAAAGAAACATTGGATAGTTTTTTGCATAATAGTGGTATCTAACTTTTTATTGGCGTGCAATGTCTGTGAGCGATACTTCATTAAGCGAACGCTTATCTCAATACCAACAACATATTAAAACCCCAGCCCCTGCGGTTGCGGGTGTTTTAACCCGTGTGGTTGGTTTAACACTTGAAGCAAAAGGCCTGCGAGCTCCAGTAGGCAGCCAATGTAAAATTGAAACCATGAGCGGCTTTGTTGATGCCGAGATTGTTGGTTTTAATGATCAAACCTTATATTTAATGCCCAATGATCATATCTCAGGTGTACTTCCTGGTGCCCGAGTTATTCCTCAAGTTAATGACACTGGTTTACCTGTTGGTATGAGTTTACTTGGCCGAGTTGTCGACGGTTTAGGGCGACCTTTAGATGGGCTAGGGAAAATAAACGCAGAACACACACTTAAATTCGCTCAAAACGCAATAAATCCACTGGCAAGACGCCCCATTAGTAAACCCATGGATGTGGGAGTACGCGCTATTAACTCAGTAATTACCGTAGGCCAAGGCCAGCGTATGGGCTTATTTGCAGGCTCCGGTGTGGGTAAATCTGTACTATTGGGCATGATGACTCGAGGCAGTGAAGCCGATGTAATTGTAGTGGGTTTAGTCGGTGAGCGTGGCCGAGAAGTAAAAGAATTTATTGAAGAAATACTGGGTGTTGAAGGACGTAAACGCTCAGTTGTTGTGGCAGCGCCTGCTGATGCTTCGCCATTAATGCGATTAAAAGGCTGTGAGAGTGCAGTCACCATTGCAGAATACTTTCGAGATCAAGGGCTAAACGTATTGTTACTGCTTGACTCGGTAACACGTTATGCCATGGCGCAGCGTGAAATAGCACTGGCTGTGGGTGAGCCCCCTGCAACCAAAGGTTATCCGCCTTCAGTATTTGCTAAATTACCCGCATTAGTGGAACGTGCTGGTAATGGCGGAGAAGGGCAAGGCTCTATTACTGCCTTTTTTACTGTACTGAGTGAAGGTGATGACATGCAAGACCCGATAGCCGATGCCGCACGTGCCATACTTGATGGGCATATTGTTTTATCGCGTGATTTAGCCGACAGCGGTCATTACCCTGCTATTGATATAGAAAAGTCTATTTCTCGAGTGATGCCACAAGTGGTTTCAGAGCCACATATGCAGCAAGCGCGGGTACTTAAACAAGTATATTCTATGTATCAACAGAACAAAGACATGATCACCTTGGGTGCTTATCAAAAAGGCAGTGACCAAATGCTTGATCAGGCAATAAATATGATGCCAAGAGTGAACGCATTTTTACAGCAAGGCATGCGTGACGTGATTAGTTATGACGATGGCCTACAAGGGCTCGCACAATTATTAGGGCAAGCATAATGGCAAAAAATAAACTACATTTGCTGCTTAAGCTTGAAAATGAAAAAGAAGAAACATTACGCATGAGCTACTTGCAAGCAAATCAAAACTTGCAGCTAAATCAGCAAAAGCTTCAAGGCTTAAATGACTTTCGACTTGAATATACGCAGCAACTTCATATTAAAGGGCAGTCAGGCTTATCAAGTGCCGGGTTTAGCCAGTATCACGCATTCATAGCTAAGATTGAAGAGGCGACTCGCCAACAAGCGAGTACCGTTAATACTGCAAAACAAGTCGTGAGCCAGCGTAAAACGTTATGGTTAAAACAACAAGTTAAAGCCAAAGCGGTTGCTAAGCTAATTGAAAAGCAACAGTTAAAAGCGGATATGCTGGTGGCTAAGAATGAACAAAAAATGTTAGATGAGTTTTCTTCTAATCAATTTTATCAAAGGAATAAAGCACTATAAGGTAGGCATACTAATTGCTTATGTTCTATAAGAGCAATGTTTTTTAGGATTGTGCGGTGGGCTGTTGCCGCTTTTATTAGGTGATTTATGGCGATGAATGATATTTCAATGTTGGCGGTATCTGAGCAAGACTCATACTTAGTTAAAAAAGACAGTGATAAAGCAAAACTAGATAGTAGTAATGATGCTGGTTTTTTTGACCAACTAGCTCTTGCGAACCAAGCTTCTGAAACACAAGATTCAGAGGTCAAAGCGCCACACAAACAGCCTTCAGATGAACAACCCGACCTAAAAGAGCAAGATAGCGAAGAAAAGCCTTTGAGCGGTGAAGACATGTTGGCGCAAATTAATGCGGCACAGGTAATCGACACCTCAGTAAAAAATAACTCTCATGGCGGCGCAGAGTTAATAGACAAAAATGGTGTCAAAATAAACATTAAGCCTGAAGATAAGCTTGCACCTATTGTTATTAATTTGCCAAGTGATGAAATTGTTGATGATGCAGCTATTTTACAAGCACAAAATGTTGCAGGTGCTGCATCAGCGAGCAAAACTGCTGTTGAGTCTCCACAGCTTGGAACTAAATCAATAGCGACAGCTGCCACAGCCGGAGAATCTGAGACGGTTAAAAATGAGCAAGCGGTTGCTAAACCATCAGATAAGCCGACTGATTCTACAGGTACTAAAGCATCGATAGACGCCTCTGTTTTAGCGTTGTTATCAAAAGATGATAATGCAATAAAAGCTGATAAACTCTTAGCAAATTTAACGCCTGCTCAACAAGGTGAACTTGCTACTGAGCTTGATGCGATGAGCAAACCTATTAATAAAGACAATGTAGCGGATTTAAAGCAGTTACTCAGTAAGTATGTTAGCGAAAGCGAGAAACCGCAAACTCCTCAACAAGCCATTAATGCACAAATAAGTACGCTAACGACCCCAGAAAAACAGGCATTGCTTAATCAGTTGCAGGGATACATTAAAAGCGAGCCTATACCTACTAAAGAACTTACCTTATTAAAAGGGGTTATCAGTGATTTAGAAACTGCTATCAACGCAGACACTTTGTCTAGTGCCAAAGATAAGCCGTTGTTTGCTAATAATACGTTGATAGCAGGTGTTACACCTAAAACACAACAAGGTACAGAGTCGGCTAATGTAAAACCTGAGCTAAAATCAGAAAGCTCTAAATCGATAGCCGAAACGCCTGAGGAGCTTACTAAACAGCTTGATGTACTACAAAAAGAGAGTATGCGCGCCACTAACGCAGAACAAATGCCACCGCGTGCTGCACAGATTTTTTCTCAAATCATTAATATATTCGATAAATCGTCGCTTAATACTATCGCTAAATACGATACTTTAGGCTACGAGCAAGCTATTATTGAAGCGCAAAGTTTACAGGCTGGGCAGTTACAAAGCACTGCGCAAGCTAAACAGGTGAGCATTGATCCTGCCACCTTACAGGCATTAAATATTATTAAAAGTGATGCCGCAAAAATGCTACAAGAGCGCGTTACTTCAATGTTAAGCATTAATAACAAAGAAGCTGAAATTCGTTTAGATCCACCTGAAATGGGCAGTATGCAAATTCGTATTCGAAGTGATGCGGAGCAAGCACAAATAAACTTTGTAGTGCAAAATCAGCAAGCCAAAGAAGCGCTGGAGCAATCATTACCTAGGCTTAGAGAATTATTAATGCAACAGGGTTTAGAACTAGGTGAAAGCAGCATTTCTTATGGTGGTTCATCTCCAGAACAAAACGAGCAACAAGAAGGTCAGCCACAAGGTCAAATGGCTAATAATAGCTCTTCAGATGAGACAAATAGTGAGCAACCAGATAAGCAAACACATAGTTCTGGACAACAAACGTCATCATCAATAGATTACTATGCCTAAGTCCTGCTATTATAATAGTTAAAACAAGCAAATACCTTTGCGAATAAAGGAAATACAATGGCTGAAGATACTAATTTAGAAATAGAAGAAGTCAGTAAAAATAAAAGCAAACTCATTATAATTATAGCCGCTGTATTAGTTATTGTTGGCGGTGTAGCTGGTTACTTTTTACTATCGGGTGATGATGAGCCCGTAGAAACTTTAACAGATGATGCCGCCAGTGGTGAAGTAGCCGCAGAATCATCAAGCTCCTCGGCAACGGTCGGCAGTGCGCTATATGTTGCTATGCCAAGACCTTTTATATTTAATGTTCCAGGGGCGAGTCGCGATAGAATTGTACAAATTAAAGTGCAATTGCTGGTGCGCGGAGATGGCAATGAAGAAACTGCTAAAAAGCATATTCCGCTGATTGAAGGTACGCTATTGAGTGTATTTTCAATGACTACCGCAGATGAACTAAGCACCAGTGTAGGCAAAGAAACACTGCGCTTTACTGCGCTAGATAAAGTACAAGCTGCAATGATGGATGTGGAAGGAAGTAAAGTAATTGAGCGGGTACTGTTTACCGGCTTTGTGATGCAATAAGGGGTCAGTGTGAGCGATTTATTATCCCAAGACGAAATTGATGCGCTATTACACGGTGTTGATGAGGTCGAAGAGGAAGATATACACGACGGTGAAGACGGTGAGGGAAGTACGCTACAGTATGACTTCTCTTCGCAAGATCGCATCGTGCGTGGTCGCATGCCGACACTTGAAATTGTTAATGAGCGATTTGCGCGTCATATGCGAATTAGCTTATTTAACATGATGCGCCGCACCGCTGAGGTGTCAATTAATGGCGTGCAAATGATCAAATTTGGTGAGTATATTCATACCTTATTTGTACCAACCAGTTTGAATATGGTGCGTTTTCGTCCATTAAAAGGCACTGGTTTAATTACCATGGAGGCGCGCTTAGTCTTTATACTGGTAGATAACTTTTTTGGTGGCGATGGTCGTTATCATGCCAAAATTGAAGGGCGTGAATTTACCCCAACAGAGCGCCGTATCGTGCAAATGCTGCTAAAAATAATCTTTGAAGATTACAAAGAAGCATGGGCACCGGTTATGGATGTGTCGTTTGAGTATCTTGATTCTGAGGTGAACCCTGCAATGGCTAACATTGTTAGCCCAACCGAAGTAGTGGTTATTAGCTCTTTTCATATTGAACTTGATGGCGGCGGTGGTGACTTTCACATTGCGCTGCCTTACTCAATGCTCGAACCTATTCGAGAGCTACTGGATGCAGGTGTTCAGTCTGATACTGAAGATACCGATTTACGTTGGAGCAAGGCACTTCGCGACGAAATAATGGATGTAGAAGTCGATTTGTCGACTCAGCTACTTGAAGTTGATTTAAGTTTAAAACAAATTATGGAGCTTAAGGCGGGGGATATTATTCCTGTTGAAATGCCAGAGCATATTACTGTGTTTGTTGAAGAGTTACCAACATTTAGAGCTAAAATGGGTCGCTCACGCGATAACGTTGCGCTACAAATTAGTGAAAAAATTAAACGCCCTGATTCAGTTAAATCTGAGCTGCATGTCTTTACTAAAGGCGGCAAAAAAATTGATTCAGATGCAGAATTAGCAGAACTAGAAGATGATTTACACCTTTCAAACGGTGTAGACTTAGACTGGTAATTGATTAAAAGGTTAAAAGTATGAGCGATGATCAAGATACGATGGACGAATGGGCAGCAGCACTTGCTGAAGCTGAGGGAACTGACGATGATAGTGCAGAGGTTAAAGTAACCGAGCTTGATGAGCTGGATGATTCGAAGCATGAGCTCAGCGGTGAAGAAAAACGTAAACTCGACACTATTTTAGATATTCCCGTTACTATTTCGATGGAAGTAGGGCGTTCTAAAATTAATATTCGTAACTTATTACAACTTAACCAAGGTTCAGTTGTTGAGCTTGATAGGGTTGCTGGTGAACCGCTTGATGTATTAGTTAACGGTACATTGATAGCACATGGTGAAGTGGTTGTGGTGAACGATAAGTTTGGTATTCGCTTAACGGATGTAATTAGTCAGGTTGAACGGATCAAAAAGTTACGATGATAGCATTACTTGGTTTAAGCAATTCTGTGTTTGCAGCTACCGATGCTGCAACACCCACCACAGACATTATTTCAATGGTGATGTCGTTAGGTGTGGTGGTCGTGTTAATTTTAGTGTTGGCTTTTTTTGTTAAAAAGCTTAATCCAAATTTAACCAATAACGATGAATTCAAAGTGATCCGCAGTCTTCCTTTAGGCTCACGCGAGCGATTAATGGTAGTCGAGATAGATAATGCACAGCACCTATTAGGTGTAACTCCACATAGCATTAATTATTTACACAAGCTAGAAACTCCCCTGACAGAAAAAGAGTTACCAGAATTAGCTAAGCGTTTTGGCAAAATGTTGAATCCGCAACTTAATCAAAATAAAAAGAACTAATATCATGACTAAATGGCTGCTTTTCATATTTGCTATGGTATTCGTACCAGGAGTCAGTGCTGAAGGAATAGACGCGCTTACGATCACAAGTAATGCAGATGGCACGCAAGACTATTCAGTGACGCTACAAGTGTTAGCGATCATGACGGCTATGAGCTTTATTCCAGCAGCCATTATCATGATGACCTCGTTCACTCGAATTATTGTTGTTTTAGCTATTTTGCGCCAAGCGATTGGTTTACAACAAACGCCTTCTAATCAAGTATTACTAGGTATGTCGCTGTTTTTAAGTATTTTTATTATGGCGCCTATTTATGAGCAAATAAACGAACGCGCAATCGAACCGTACTTAAGTGAACAGGTAACATCACTAGAAGCACTCGATTTAGCTAAAGAGCCAATGAAAGCTTTTATGCTTTCTCAAGTACGATTAAAAGACTTAGAAACCTTTGCAAAAATAGCTGGGTACGATCAGCTTGATTCACCCGAAGCAACGCCATTGATAGTGCTTATTCCGGCGTTTGTGACCAGTGAGCTACAAACAGCCTTTATTATCGGTTTTATGTTCTTCATCCCCTTTTTGATTGTCGATTTGGTGGTTGCATCGGTGTTGATGGCCATGGGTATGATGATGCTATCCCCCATGATTGTATCGCTACCGTTTAAGATTATGTTGTTTGTATTGGTTGATGGTTGGAGCTTGGTGATGGGTACGCTCGCTAAAAGCTTTGGGTTGGGCACATAGTGGTGCTTTCTACTTTGAACCAATCACTCTAGGAGTCGCCCATGGAACCTGAAGTATTTGTTGATATTTTAAGTGGAGCCCTGTTTTTAGTTATTAAGCTGGTGTCTGCTATTGTGGTACCTGGTTTAATTATTGGTTTAGTAGTGGCAGTATTTCAGGCGGCAACCTCAATTAATGAACAAACACTGAGCTTTTTACCACGTCTATTAATTACTATTAGTGCGTTAATAGTGGGTGGACATTGGTTTACTCAAGAGCTGATGGATTTTTTTAATCGCTTAGTGCTTCTTATACCCGAAATAGCAGGTTAACGATGGAGTTCCCATTTTCCGTTGTTATTCAATGGTTAAGTGATTTTTTACTGCCCTTGGTGCGTATTAGCTCAATGATCATGATAATGGCGGGTATTGGCGCCAAAAACGTCCCTTCTCGAATTAAAATGGGCTTGGCTGTTGTAGTCACATTTTTAGTTGTGCCTGTTCTACCTCCAGCTACATTTACTAATTTATTTTCTTTTGAAATGGTTTTAGTGGTGCTACAACAAATGCTGATTGGCGTTGCGATTGGTTTTGCATCCACACTACTGCTCAATACATTTGTGTTAGCCGGGCAAATCCTTGCTATGCAAACTGGTTTAGGTTTTGCGTCTGTTGTTGACCCCTCAAATGGAATGAGTGTACCTGCTGTAGGGCAGTTCTACCTCATTTTAGCTACCTTGTTATTTTTTGTATTTAATGGCCATTTAATGATGATTCAAATGGTGGTACATAGTTTTCAGGTATTGCCAATTGATGGTAATTGGTGGGCGGTTGATCATTATTGGGACATAGTGACATGGGGTGGTTGGATGTTTACCACTGCACTAGTGCTTTCGTTAGCGCCATTAACGGCCATGCTTGTAATTAATATGTCATTTGGCATCATGACCCGTGCTGCCCCACAGTTAAATATCTTCTCTATAGGCTTTCCGTTTACCTTAGTGGCTGGGCTCGTTATTATTTGGGCTACCCTCGGTAACTTTATCACTCAGTTTGAGTTCCAATGGCTAAAAATGGTTGAGCTAATGTGTACTCTAGTTGGTTGTTCCCCTTAGGAGAGCGTAATGGCTGAAGATTCAGGACAAGAAAAAACCGAAGAACCCACGCCCAAAAAAGTTGATGATGCCAAAAAGAAAGGCCAAATAGCGCGCTCTAAAGAGCTAGGTACTATGTTTGTACTCATTTTTTCTGCTATTTCTTTATTAATGTACGGCCCTGAAATTGGTAAAGGCTTGTATCGAATTATGGGCAGAATGCTTAGTCTTAATCGCAATGAAACTTACGACACCACAAAAATGTTTGCGGTGTGGGGGGAGGTGGCCGACGTACTGTTATTTCCTATGTCGATGTTTGTACTTATTATTGTACTGGCTGCGTTTATTGGTAACACCATGCTTGGCGGCTTTAATTTTAGCTGGCAGGCAGCAGCGCCCAAAGCCAGTAAAATGTCGCCAATGAAAGGTTTTACTCGGATGTTTGGCCCGCAAGCGGCTATTGAGCTACTTAAGTCAATATTAAAGTTTGGCCTAGTGGCAACTTTCGCTATCTTTTTAATTAATGTTTATTTTGATGAAATATTACATTTAAGTATAGAAAGTGCGCCAGGCAATATCGTGCATGCTTTGGAAATATTAGCCTGGATGTTTTTAGGATTATCTTGCACCTTAATTATTATTGCAGCTATTGATGCGCCATTTCAAAGTTATAGCCATAACAAACAGCTTAAAATGACGATGCAAGAAGTAAAAGATGAATATAAAAACTCTGAGGGTGATCCGCAAATCAAAGCGCGTATCAGGCAAACCCAACGTCAAATGTCGCAAAAGAGAATGATGCAGGATGTTCCTGATGCCGATGTTATTGTTACCAACCCTACTCATTACTCAGTGGCTTTAAAATACGACACAGAGCGAGCTGGAGCGCCTATTGTACTAGCCAAAGGCGTTGACGAACTCGCTATGCAAATTCGTAAAATTGCTTTGGGTAATGAAGTGCCTATTGTTGAGTCGCCTACCTTAACGCGAGCGCTTTATCATACCGCTGAAGTAGGGGATCAAATTCCCGATCAGCTCTTTACTGCAGTTGCCCAAGTGCTTGCCTATGTATTTCAACTTAAACGGTTTAAAAAAGGCCGTGGAAAACGCCCTGTCGCGCTTAATAAAAAGCTGCCAATCCCTGATGAATTTAAGTATTAACCGCTAACCAACTAACTTGGAATAGTTATTGCAATTTCAGCGTAGTGTCAATTTTTTGAAATTGTAGAGTTATGGAATTTAAAGCGGTATTACAACAACTTAATAAAGATAAAAAAGAATATGCAAAAGGCGTTGGTACACCGCTTTTAGTCTTAGCTGCGCTTGGCATGGTTATATTACCACTGCCTCCATTTCTGCTTGATATATTATTTTCGTTTAATATCGCGCTCGCATTAGTTGTATTACTGGTCACCGTATATACCATGAAGCCGCTTGAGTTTGGCATGTTTCCAGCGGTGTTGTTAATCGCTACGATCATGCGTTTAGCACTTAACGTAGCCAGTACTCGGGTGGTACTTCTTGAGGGTCATAATGGTGGTGATGCCGCTGGTAAGGTAATTGAAGCATTTGGCTCGGTGGTGATTGGTGGTAACTACGCCGTGGGTTTAGTGGTGTTTCTGATTCTAATTATCATAAACTTTGTGGTAATTACCAAAGGTGCAGGGCGTATTTCTGAAGTGTCAGCACGCTTTACCCTTGATGCCATGCCGGGTAAGCAAATGGCGATTGATGCAGATATGAATGCTGGCTTTATTAGTGCAGAGCAAGCCAGAGAGCGTCGTGATGAAGTAACCCGTGAAGCCGACTTTTATGGTTCTATGGATGGTGCCAGTAAATTTGTAAAAGGCGATGCTATCGCGGGTATCGTCATTTTAGTGATCAATATTGTAGGTGGTTTATTTGTTGGCATGATCCAGCATGACTTGAGCTTTTCACGCGCTATGGAAGTGTACACACTATTGACCATTGGTGATGGCTTAGTCGCGCAATTACCTTCATTACTACTTTCAATTGGTACTGCGATTGTTGTAACGCGTCAAAATGAGTCGCACAATATGGGCGATCAGTTTAAGCAGCAGCTAGGAAACGAAAAATCATTATTTATTGCCTCTGGTATCCTCATTACTATGGGTTTAGTCCCAGGTATGCCGCATATTGCATTTTTAAGCTTAGGGGCGCTTTTAGGTTACCTTGCATACTACACCCAGCAAAACAAACTTAAATTGGCGGCTGCTGAGGCCGAAGAAGCTGAAAATGCAGCCTCAGGTACCGGGATTGCGGCTAAACAAGAACAAAAAGAACTGGGTTGGGATGATGTACAGCAAGTTGATGTTATTGGCTTAGAAGTAGGTTATCGATTAATTCCTTTGGTTGACCAATCACAAGGTGGTGAGCTGTTAAACCGCATTAAAGGGGTGCGTAAAAAACTATCTCAAGAGCTGGGCTTTTTAGTACCGCCTGTACATATTCGCGACAACCTTGAACTTGATCCAAATGCGTATCGCATCACTATGATGGGTGTATCAAGTGGTGAGGGAGAGCTTAAACACGGCGATGAATTAGCAATTAACCCAGGCCAAGTGTTTGGCCCGCTAAAAGGCATTGAAACTACAGACCCTGCATTTGGTTTAGATGCGGTATGGATAAAACCCGATCAAAAAGATGAAGCGCAATCTTTAGGTTATACCGTAGTTGATTCAGCAACCGTTGTGGCCACTCATATTAGCCAGTTACTCACCAATAGCGCCGCATTATTGCTTGGCCACGAAGAAGTACAAAACTTATTAGATATGTTAGGTAAAAGTCACCCTCGCTTAGTTGAAGGGCTAGTACCTGAGGTATTACCGCTGACCACCATCGTTAAAGTACTACAAAACTTATTAAATGAAGGGGTAGCAATACGAGATATGCGCTCAATTGTTCAAACCCTTGTTGAGTATGGCCCTCGTAGCCAAGACCCTGATGTATTAACGGCTGCAGTGAGAATATCGTTGCGTAGATTAATCGTTCAAGATGCTGTTGGTATGTCTTCTGAAATCCCTGTCATAACCTTGGCGCCTGAGTTGGAACAGATGTTGCATCAGTCACTTCAAAATGCAGGTGATGAAGGTGCCGGAATAGAACCAGGACTTGCTGATAGACTTCAAACATCATTGAATGAAGCGCATCAAAATCAAGAAATGGCCGGTGAACCTTCAATATTGCTAACGTCAGGAATGTTACGCACTGTGCTATCTCGATTTGTTAAATACACCATTCCAGGATTGCGAGTGATGTCTTATCAAGAGATACCAGATGAAAGACAGATCAAGATTGTCAGCTCTGTAGGCCAACAATAAGATTTTAAAGGGGTTTGAATTATGAAAATTAAACGTTTTTTTGCTAAAGACATGCGCACCGCACTAAAAGAAGTAAAAGAAGAGCTCGGTGTTGATGCGGTTATTATGTCAAATAAGAAACTAGCTAATGGCGTTGAAATTGTTGCAGCTGTTGATTACGACAAAGCCGCAGCAAAAGCGCCAGAGCAGCCTCAAAGCCAGCCAGCTGCAAGCGCTTCATTTGCACATACCCAGAGCTCACATAATTTTGTAAAACCAGAGCCACAACGTGCTCAACCTAAGCCACAAGCAAAGGTAGCTGATAGTTTACAAGCTTTATTAGAACGTCAATCTCCCCGTCCTCGTTCAGCAGAGCTTGCGTCAATGTTTTCACAATCAGGCATTGATACCTCTGGTCATTATCAAGAACAAGAAGCTGTGCAATCTCGACCTAAAAATATGTTTGAGCGTGAACCAAGCGCACCTGCACGTCCTCGTACTCAAGCTGATAGCTTGGGTTTTGATGATTTAGACAGTGGTTTTGACGATTTAGACTCACCGAGTGCACCTCGTCAGCAAACGATGCAAAACGAGTCGAGTGATATAAGCACTATGCGCGAAGAAATGAACGCAATTCGTCAATTACTAGAACATCAAGTGTCAGGTTTAATGCAACAAGATATGGCACGTCGCGATCCAACCCGTGCATGCATGATTGACCGTTTAGTGGGTATGGGGATAGATAAAGATGTTGCTGAGCAAATGGCATGCTTTGTACCCGACGATGTATCTCGCCAACAAGGTTGGAAAGCCTTATTGAATATGGTTGAAGATCAAATGCAAACCACTAACAACGAAATTCTTCGCCAAGGTGGTGTTTATGCACTAGTAGGCCCAACAGGGGTAGGTAAAACCACCACAGTTGCAAAATTAGCTGCATTAGGTGCGCAAAAATATGGTGCTGATAAAGTTGCACTTATTACTACTGATACCTACCGTATTGGTGCGTATGAGCAGCTAGCAACCTATGGTCGAATTATTGGCTGTGGCGTTAAACAAGTTAAAGATGCAAATGAATTAGCAGAAGTTTTATACCATTTACGAAATAAACGTCTAGTCTTAATTGATACAGCAGGAATGAGTCAGCGAGATTTGCGTTTAACTGAGCAGCTTAATACCTTGATGCGTAATCAGCGTGTAGATATACGTAGTTATTTAGTATTAAGTGCTACAGCACAAATTAATGTATTACAAGAAACAGTAAGGCATTTTAAAAAAGTACAGCTTAGTGGATGTATTTTTACTAAGTTAGATGAGTCATTGAGTTTAGGTGAGATTATTAGTATTGCGATTCAAAATCGTCTCCCAATAGGGTATCTTACTAACGGTCAGCGAGTACCAGAAGATATTAGAGTGGCAAATGCCGAAAAACTAGTAAGAAAAGCTGAGCAATTGTATTTAAAAAGAATAAAAGCACAACAATCACGACACCAATCAGTGGCGTCGAGCACAGTAGAGATGTATGATTAACACAGTTTTAGATCAAGCAAGCGGCCTTCGCAAAATGAGCAACAATAATAATAACGGCGTAAAAGTTATCGCTGTCACCGGCGGCAAAGGTGGAGTAGGTAAAACAAACGTATCCCTTAATACGGCAATCGCGCTAGGCCAACAAGGCAAACGTGTGCTGGTTTTAGATGCTGATTTAGGGTTAGCTAATTGTGATGTTATGCTTGGACTGCGTGTAGAGCGCAATTTATCTCATGTCTTATCAGGTGAGTGTGAACTTGAAGATATTTTAGTTGAAGGCCCTGCAGGTATAAAAATAGTACCTGCAACATCGGGTTCGCAAAGTATGGTTGAGTTATCTCCTTCAGAGCACGCTGGACTTATTCGTGCATTTAGCGAGCTTAACACTGATTTTGATATTTTAATTGTTGATACCGCTGCGGGTATTTCTGACATGGTATTGAGCTTTTCTCGTGCCGCACAGGATGTGGTTGTGGTGGTATGTGATGAGCCAACATCAATTACCGATGCCTATGCGCTCATTAAAGTACTGAGCCGTGAGCACGGCGTATACAAATTTAAAATTGTTGCCAACATGGTGCGTAGCTTACGTGAAGGGCAGGAATTATTTGCTAAACTTTCAAAAGTAACCGACCGATTTTTAGATATATCAATGGAGCTTGTTGCAACAGTTCCTTATGATGAGAATATGCGCAAATCAACGCGTCGCCAAAAAGTGATAGTTGAAGTTTTTCCAGGATCTCCAGCAGCGATTGCTTTTAAAACACTGGCGACAAAAATTACTAAGTGGCCAACACCTAGTCAAGCCTCGGGTCATTTAGAGTTTTTTATTGAGAAGCTAGTTAGTAACTAATAATGACAATACCGGTGAATAGAGCTATGGGATATCAGTCAACACAGAGTTTAAATATGATTGTTGAAAAGCATGCCTCATTAGTCAAAAAAGTGGCATGCCATTTAATTGCTCGTTTACCGGCCAGTGTGCAACTAGATGATTTAATCCAATCAGGTATGATCGGATTAATAGAAGCTTCAAAAAACTTTGATGCAAGCAAAGGTGCGAGTTTTGAAACCTTTGCGGGAATTCGTATTCGTGGTGCAATGATAGATGAAATGCGTCGAGGTGATTGGGTTCCACGCTCGGTTCACAGAAAAAGCCGCTTAGTAGCAGAGACTATTGTTGCTCTTGAAAGTAGTTTAAACCGTGAACCCAAAGATAGTGAAGTTGCTGAAAAACTTGAAATTTCGTTAAATGAGTACCATCATATTTTAAACGATGTGAATGTAAGCAAAGTTTTAGGTATTGAAGACCTTGGTATTGACGATGATGTGATTACACCGCATGGTCAAGATTTAGCACTAGACAAACCTTTCAATAATGTTAAAAATGAACGGTTTAATGAGTCTTTACTCAATGCGATAAAGTCGTTACCGGAAAAAGATGCAATGGTGCTTTCTTTGTACTATAACGATGAAATGAATTTAAAAGAAATTGGGCATATACTCGATGTAAGTGAGTCGCGTGTAAGTCAGATACATGGTCAGGCGATGATTAAGCTTAAAGCAAAAATCAATGACTGGATAAACTAGAAGTAAGTAAATAAAGGTTCAGGCCTCACTGGAGGATGTTTTGGATAAAAACATTAAAATTCTTGTTGTTGATGATTTTTCGACGATGAGACGTATTATTAAAAACCTGTTGCGCGATTTAGGTTTTACCAATGTTCAAGAAGCAGATGACGGGTCAACTGCTTTACCTATGTTACAAAATCAAGCGTTTGATTTTGTTGTAACAGATTGGAATATGCCAGGCATGCAAGGTATTGATCTTTTGAGGGCAATTCGAGCTGATGAAAAATTAAAGCATATTCCTGTTTTAATGGTGACAGCAGAAGCTAAAAAAGAACAAATAATTGCTGCTGCCCAAGCTGGCGTTAATGGTTACATTGTTAAACCATTTACTGCAGGTACATTGAAAACTAAATTAGAAAAAGTGTTCGAACGCTTAGGTTAATGAGAGGGAGAGGCTTATGTCAGCACCTGCTGCGCCTCAGATTACTTTAGAACAAGCTCGCCAGTTAGTGGTTTTTTTAGAAAATGGTGAGCAAGATAAAGCGAATCAGTTAATTTTAGAAACAGCTTCACAAGAGCAATCACAGCTATTTGCTGAGGTGGGTAAGTTAACGCGTCAACTGCACGAAGCTTTAAAGAGTTTCGAGTTAGACACGCGTTTAACAGATATTACCACTGATGCCATCCCTGACGCTAAAAAACGCCTTAACTACGTCATGGAAATGACAGAAAACGCAGCCAATAAAACAATGGATGCAGTTGAAGCAAGCTTACCATTAGCACAAGAAATTGCTGACGAAATAGCTGACATCAAGCCAACGTGGGATCGCTTAATGAACCGCGAAATAGAGCTTGGTGAGTTTAAGTCACTTTGCCATAGTATTGATAAGTTTATGAACAGCTCTCATCATAAAACTGATGAGTTGCAAATGTTGATGACCAATGTATTGATGGCTCAAGACTATCAAGATTTAACTGGTCAGGTTATTCGTCGTGTTATTGAACTTGTGCGTGAAGTTGAAGAAAGCTTAATCCACTTGTTAACTGCATTTGCAGCACAAGGTGAAGTTGAGCCAGCACAACTGACCGAACAACCAGAAGAAACAGAAGATTCCATTGTTGCACAAACACTAGCAGGCCCAGAAGGGCCTATTATTGATAAAGAATCGCGTAATGATGTTGTATCTGATCAAGATGAAGTTGATGATCTATTATCAAGTTTGGGCTTCTAATAGGAGAGTACTGCATGAGCTTTGAAGTCGATGAAGATATTTTACAAGACTTTTTAGTAGAGGCCGGAGAAATCCTTGAGCTTTTATCTGAACAGTTAGTAGAACTGGAAAACAACCCAGATGATACTGAACTACTAAACGCAATATTTCGTGGTTTCCACACTGTAAAAGGTGGCGCCGGCTTTTTGGCAATGACAGAGCTTGTTGATGCATGTCATGGTGCTGAAAACGTGTTTGATTTATTGCGCCAAGGTGTAAGAACAGTTAACTCTGAATTAATGGATGTAATTTTACAAGCACTCGACACCATTAATGAAATGTTTGCCACAATTAAAAATCGTGACCAACCAGAACCTGCTGATCCAGAGTTACTTGCAGTCCTTCATAAACTTGGACAACCACCGACGGCAGAAGAGCTTGCTGGCGATTCTGTAGTTGAAGACACAGCCCCTGTTGAAACTCCCTCGGTAGAACCTGAACCTGTAGCTGAGCAGCCAAGCAATGATGCGGAAGAAGATCCGTTTGCTTTTGATGAATTATTTAGCGGCCCAGATAGCAGTAGCTCAGACTCTCAGATTGATGAAATAACTGAAGATGAATTCGAAAGCTTACTTGATGAGTTACATGGTAAAGGTCAAGCTCCACAAGAAGAACAGTCCTCATCAAGTGATAATGATGTCAGTGGCGATATAACTGACGATGAATTTGATAGCTTATTAGATGAGCTTCATGGTGTTGGTAGTTTTGGCGAAGTCACTCAAAACGCCCCAAGCACACCACAGCAAGCACCATCGGCTCCTGTGGCTTCACAAAATAACGACTCAAGCGCGAGCGATGATGAAATAAGTGACGATGAATTTGAAGCTTTGCTAGATGAATTACATGGCAAAGGTGCACCTAAATCGTTAGAAACATCGGCTCCAGAAAGTAAACCTGAGCCCGTAGCTGCAAACAAGCCTGCGCCTGCTGCGCCAAAACCTGAGCCTAAACCGGTACCAAAAGCAGAGCCTGCAAAGCCGGCACCTTCTCCACAGCCAGCTAAGGCAGCGCCGCCTAAAAAAGCAGCGCCTCCACCGGCGGAGACAACAGTACGTGTTGATACCAAACGTTTAGACCAAATAATGAACATGGTTGGTGAATTGGTACTTGTGCGAAATCGTTTGGTAAGCTTGGCAACAAACTCTGACAGCGAGGCTATGGGTAAAGCTATTTCTAATTTAGATGTAGTGACTGCTGATATCCAAGGTGCGGTAATGCAAACACGAATGCAGCCAATCAAAAAAGTGTTTGGCCGTTTCCCCCGAGTAGTTCGAGATTTAGCACGAACGCTGCAAAAAGATATTAATTTATTACTTGTTGGTGAAGACACCGATTTAGATAAAAATTTAGTGGAAGCATTGGCAGATCCACTCGTGCATTTAGTGCGCAACTCAGTGGATCATGGCATTGAAATGCCAGATGTTCGTGAAGCATCGGGTAAACCTAGAACCGGTACTGTTACTTTATCAGCGTCTCAGCAAGGCGACCATATCCTGCTTACCATCCAAGATGATGGTGCCGGTATGGATGCTGAAAAGCTTAAAAAGATTGCGATTAGTAAAGGGGTGCTTGATCACGATCAAGCGAGTCGCCTTTCTGATACTGAAGCGTATAACCTTATTTTTGCACCTGGTTTTTCAACTAAAGAAGAGATCTCAGATATTTCTGGCCGTGGCGTTGGTATGGATGTGGTTAAAACAAAAATCACTCAACTCAATGGCTCAGTGAATATTAAATCAGAGATGGGCGTAGGTACTACTTTAGAGATTAAAGTACCGCTGACACTGGCAATACTGCCTACCTTAATGGTAGTGGTAGGCGAACAAACCTTTGCGTTGCCGCTGGCGGGTGTAAGTGAAATATTCCATTTAGATTTAACAAAAACCAATGTGGTTGATGGTCAGCTTACTATAATTGTTCGTAAAAAATCGATTCCGTTATTCTACCTTGAACATTGGCTCATCAAAGGGGCCGATAGAGGTCAGCGAAAAGCACAAGGGCATGTGGTTATTGTACAAATAGGAACTCAAAAAGTGGGTTTCGTTGTTGACTCGCTTATTGGTCAAGAGGAAGTGGTAATTAAGCCTTTAGACGCATTACTTCAAGGTACGCCTGGTATGGCAGGTGCAACAATCACCTCTGATGGTGGCATTGCACTGATATTAGATGTGCCAAGTATGTTAAAGCATTACGCTGGATAATTAAAAGTAGGCATATATTTTATGCCTACCCATTCATTGAATAAGAGAGCGAAATGGCTGTTAAAGTTTTAGTAGTTGATGATTCAAGCTTTTTTCGCCGCAGAGTGAGTGAAATTCTTGAACAAGACAGCGGCATTGAAGTTATAGGCTTCGCTGTAAATGGTCGAGAAGCTGTCGATAAAACAGCTCAATTACGACCTGACGTGATCACCATGGATGTTGAAATGCCGGTGCTTGATGGTATTAGCGCGGTCAAAGAGATCATGGCGAGTAACCCAACTCCTATTTTAATGTTCTCCTCGTTAACACGCGCAGGCGCATCTGCCACCTTAGATGCACTTGATGCCGGCGCGATGGACTTTTTACCGAAAAAGTTTGAAGATATTGCTCGTAATAACGACGACGCAATAAAGCTATTACAAAATAAAGTTAAAGAAATAGGCCGCCAGCGAATTGGTAGAATTACCAGAGCGCCTGCTGCTCCAAGTATTAAACCAGCGCCAAGCACTTCTGAGCGCTTTGCTAATAAGCCTATAGTGCAACCTGATCGTAGCTTTAAAAGCGCAAGCCCAACGCCTTCTAGTAGCGCATCAACACGTGCTAGTGGTAAGCAATATCAATTAATTGCTATTGGCACATCAACAGGTGGCCCGGTTGCACTACAAACTATATTGACTCAGTTACCTGCTAATTTCCCACACCCAATACTACTCATACAACACATGCCAGCAGCATTTACACCTGCGTTTGCAACCCGATTAGATAGCTTGTGTAAAATTAAAGTAAAAGAAGCACAGCAAGGCGATAGACTGCAACCAGGCTGTGCTTATTTAGCGCCAGGCGGTCAGCAAATGATGGTAGAAGGGCGAGGTTCAAACAGAACATTACGCGTATTTGAAGATAAAAATGAACGAGTTAGCTATAAGCCTAGTGTGGATATTACCTTTGCTAGTGTAGCAAAAGCGTATCAAGGCGATGTACTTGCCATTATTTTGACTGGTATGGGCGCAGATGGTCGTGACGGTGCTCGCATGCTTAAACAAACTGGCGCTACAATTTGGGCTCAAGATGAGAAAAGTTGTGTTGTATATGGTATGCCGCAAGCAGTAGCTAGTGCTGGGTTAGCAAATGAAAGCATAGGCCTTCATGATGTGGCGGTGCGCTTAAAAAGAGAGGTTGGCTTTGGATAAGCTTTCTATTTTAGGGTTATTGGTTGCATTAGGTGCTATTGCAATCGGTTATTCTTTAGAGGGAGGTGTGGTATCTGCGCTGTTTAATGGGCCAGCACTAATTATTGTATTAGGTGGCACATTGGGGGCGGTGATGCTGCAAACATCAGCCAATACTTTTAAGAAAATGCTCAGTATTACTCATTGGGTTTTTGTTACTGATGACCACGATATTGAAGATGCCATTGAGCAAGTCAAGCGCTGGTCGCACAAAGCTCGCCAAGAAGGCTACTTAGCGCTAGAAAATGAAGCGCTTACGCACTCTGATCCCTATGCCACTAAAGGACTGAGTTTATTAGTCGATGGTTGCTCAGATCAAAAGCTTCGCGATACCCTTGAAATAGATTTATTACTCGAACGAGAACGATTGCTTGAAGCTAGCCGTGTATATGAAGCGATGGGAGGCTACAGCCCGACTATCGGTATCCTAGGTGCTGTGCTTGGATTGATTCAAGCTATGTCGTTTATTAATGATCCTGAGCAATTAGGAACGGGCATTGCCACGGCATTTATTGCTACTATATATGGTGTAGGTTTAGCTAATTTACTATTTTTGCCCATGGCCAACAAATTAAAGCAACGTGTTGAGCAAAAAATGCTTTACCATGAAATGCTAGCTGAAGGCGTTATTGCCATTAGCCAAGGTGAAAGCCCTATTAATATAGAATTAAAGCTTGAAGCTTACCGCGTCGAACGTCCTATTCTACAGGCCCATTAGCGGTTATGTTGCGCCGTCGCTTACGTCATCAAAACACTAAAAGCCAACACACTGAGCGTTGGCTAGTTTCTTATGCAGATTACATGACCATTATGTTCGCATTTTTTGTTGTATTGTATGCCATTGCAATAAACAAAGAAGACAATATACAAGTACTATCTGATTCCCTGGAGCATGTTTTTGATAAGTCAGCGAAACAATTTTCTCAGCAAGGTAAAGGGGTTAACGGCGACGCTTTGTTGCTTGAAAGAGTGACTCCAGAGGCTGAGGTTTTATATGGCGAAAGTATTCTAAAACAAGAACAAGGGCCGGTATTGCTCGATGGTCAAAGTGACAATAGTAATATCAGCCAACGTCACCTAGGCAAGCCACTCGATAGTTTATTAGTTAAGCTACAATCGTCACTTATTGATGAAATACGAAGTGGCGAGGCAAGTTTAGAGCTCAGTCAAGATTGGTTGGTTATTGAGCTTAATTCAGGGCTTTTGTTTGCCAGTGGTAGTGCAGTTGCGCATAATCAAGCCAAAGAAGTCGTAAAAAAGATTGAAGCAATAATTGCACCTGTCGATAACTATATAAGAGTGCGAGGATACACAGATAACGAAACCATTCGCAATGAAATATTTCGCTCTAATTGGGAGTTGTCGGTGGCACGTGCAACATCAATATTAGTTGAATTAGAGCGCTTAGGTATTCAATCTGCGCGCATGGCAATTGAGGGGTACGGCCAATATTCACCTTTTGCAGATAATGATACCGAAGCTGGGCGGGCTGAAAACCGCAAAGTGGTGATTGCGCTTTCTAAATACGGCTTGGTTTCAGAGTCATCGAATGAGGCTACTGAGCAGCAAGTTTCTGAAGCAGCTAAACCAACTGAAGTTGAGCTACCTACTCAAGACGATACAATAAAAATAATTCGCTTAGAGCATGGTGGTATTCGTGTTACCACGCGTAATGAACAGTAATTAGGATGTAATGTGAAAATCTGGACAGTAGCCAATCAAAAAGGAGGGGTAGGCAAAACCACTACAGCGGTTAGCCTTGCTGGGATCCTTGCGCTTCAAGGCAAGCGAGTGTTACTGATTGACACCGATCCTCATGCATCATTAACTTATTACTTTGGTATTGATTCTGAAGATTTAGAGGTTAGTGTTTACGATATTTTTACTCGTGGATCGAGCATGAAAAGCGAAGAAATATTGCAAGCATTATGTCCCTCAACCATAGAAAACCTTGATATTTTACCTGCCACCATGGCGATTGCTACACTTGACCGTAGCATGGGTAATAAAACGGGGATGGGCCTGATTTTAAAAAAAACATTGGCTAAAATTAGCGAGTATTACGATTACGCAATTCTAGATTGTCCGCCCGTTCTAGGGGTGCTTATGGTCAATGCCCTAGCAGCTTGTGAAAGAGTGTTGGTGCCAGTACAAACTGAGTTCTTAGCGCTCAAGGGGCTTGATAGAATGATGCGTACTATGGAGTTAATGCAAACCTCGCAAGCGAAAAGCTATGAATATACTATAATTCCAACTATGTATGATAAGCGTACCAAAGCGTCACTTGAGGCTTATAAAACATTACAAGATACGTATAAAGAAAAAGTATGGCCAGGTGTTATTCCTGTTGATACTAAATTTAGAGATGCGAGTTTAGCGCAAAAAGTGCCTATTGATTTTTGCCCTAATGCGCGTGGAGTCTATGCTTATAAAGCATTGCTTGAATATTTAATAAAACAAGGTTAATAAATGAGTAAGCAATTATTTGCTAATGAAAAAGTAGTCACTCAGTATTTAGGGGCGTTATTATCTGATGACGCACCAGCGAAAGACCTTGAGCCTGTTGCTAAATTGCTTGAGCAGGTAGCTTATGAAGAGCAAAAAGAGCAATCACTGCAGGTTGAGCCTGTAGTCGAGCCGGTTGTTGAAGTTGAAAAGCTCAATGAGCAGGTAACAAATGTAGAAATAGAATCTCACCAAGCGCAGCAGCTTGAAACTGAACATGATGTAGCACTTGGTAATGAAGCTGAATACTTTGATGGTGAATTTCAGGCATTATTTTTTGAAGTAGCAGGACTCACTTTAGCCGTGCCATTAAAAGCGTTAGGCGGTATACATGAGCTTGGAGAAGTGAATCATTTATTTGGTAAACCTAAGTGGTTTAAAGGTGTCATGATCAATCGAGAAGAAAAGCTCAATGTTGTTGATACCGCGCGCTGGGTTATGCCCGAAAAATACGATGAACAGTTAGAAGCGTCCTTAAATTATCAATATCTAATCACTTTAGGTGATAGCAAGTGGGGTTTATTAGCAGAAAAACTAATAAATAACATTACATTGAGTAAAGAAGATGTAAAATGGCGTACAAATAACAGTAAGCGCCCATGGCTTGCTGGAGTAATTAAAGAAAAAATGTGTGCTTTAATAGATGTTAATAATTTAAATGCACTATTAGAGAAAGGCTTAGATAGCCGTCACAAGTAATGACCATTACGAGGTAAGAGCATGAGTGAAGATAAATTACTGTCAGCTAAAAAAAATGCAGATAATAATGATGAAATTTTGCAGTGGGTTACGTTTAAGTTAGAAGATGAAACCTATGGCGTGAATGTAATGCAAGTGCAAGAAATACTGCGTTACACCGAAATTGCTCCTGTTCCAGGTGCGCCTTCTTATGTGATTGGTATTATTAACTTACGTGGTAATGTTGTTACCGTTATTGATACTCGCTCTCGCTTTGGATTACCTGATATTGAAGCGACCGACAATTCACGTATTTTGATTATTGAAGCTGAAGAGCAAGTGATTGGTATTTTAGCCGATAGCGTTTCTGAGGTTGTGTACTTACGTAGCTCTGAAATTGACAGTGCGCCAAATGTAGGTACTGAAGAAAGTGCCAAATTTATTCAAGGTGTATGCAACCGCGATAATGAGCTGCTTATTCTAGTTGATTTAAACAAGCTACTTAGTGATGACGAATGGGATGAGTTAAGCGATATATAAGCTTCTCTACATAAAATTATGTTATTACTTGGTATTGCAATTGCGGGTTTGGCATTTGGGCTATTCTCGCTGCTGTTAATTGTGATGTTTAAAAAGCGTTATGCGAATGAGCTTGGTGCACAATTACAGCAATTTAAAGATTCATCAGAGCAGATTAATATTTTACGTAGCGAAGTCTCTGAGTTACGAACTGGGTTAATGAGTATTGGTAAACGAGTGCTTGAGGTAGAACAACAAAACCAAGAGCTGATACAGCAACAAGCTGCTCAAAAATACGATGACCCTGATGCTAAAATATACTCTCGAGCGGTAAAAATGGTTGAGCTAGGAGCTGATTTAGATGAGGTTATTCGCGAGTGTGAATTACCCCGCGCCGAAGCAGAACTGTTATTTTCTTTACACAAACAAAAAGGCGCTTAGCGCCTTTTTTGTTTTTATCATATTGGCTCATGCTTTTATATTGAGCTTTCCTTGAAAGTCCTGCCATCCGGGCGGGAATTTCCCTCTTACCACATATGAAAAAGCAATCAGTTCAGCAATAACAAAGTAAAGCTCTTTAGGGATCTCTTCGCCAAGCTCTAATTTCGAAAGTGTATTTGCAAGTGCTTCATCCTGATGGATTAAAATACCTTTATCTTTAGCTAGGGCAATAATTTCATCCGCCAATTCTCCAAACCCTTTAGCGCTTACGGTGGGTGAATTACCCGTTTCGTAGAGCAGTCCAATTGCTGAATTGTTTTTAAATGAATCCGTCATGGCTAAACCTTAATATTTATAATGGCATGGGATTGGTAAAATGCTTGATGGTTGTCATCTGCGCGTTTCAAATTAAGATCGCCGACTTGTAAGCCCTGTTTTGCTAGTTTTGAGCGTAAATTATCAAGGTGTGGATGAGCCAACGCGCTCACAGCTTGAGTGGACGCTAATAACTGACAATCTAATGCTTTGTCCATCAACTCTGCGGTTATTTGCAGCTTACCTAGTTCAGCATAATCAAAATTTAATCTTACAAACCACACGTTTTTATCCGCTAATTTGTCATTGTTTGGCTTTTTATATTGTCCTAACGATATTTCTGTTTGTGCCGCCTCTGGTGGCAGTTTCATAGGCAATAAAAACTGCACTAAGGAGTTAGTGTCAGGCTGCTGGCTCAAAACGGGAGCTTGTACTTGGCTTAAGGTGTTTTTAATTTGTGTTAATTCACCTGCTAATGCTTGCACTTGTGGTTGCTGTAACTGTTCTAATAACTTATTGGTATTATTACCGGTCTTGAAGCTTGGTAATAAAACCTGAAGTAGGGCATCTAAACCGCTTTGATTATTAATGCTAACGGCAGTTGGGTTTTGGTTAATAATCGGTGCAGCTAAAATGCTTAATGAAAGTTGTTCTACACCTCGATTAAACGAGCTCTGCAAAGTGTCACTGGTTAGTTGCGTCGGTTTTATAGTGCTGAGTATTTCACGTTGTATGGTGGTCGGGTGTAAATTACTTTCTGACAACATACGGTTAAAAGCTTGATTAACCAAGCGGTTTAAGTCAGTACCCTGATCTGCCGCCTTAGTTACGATAGTGTTTAGTTGGCTGCTTAGAACGTGTTTGCTTGCTTCTTTTTGCTCTATTGGAGCGGTTGCGGTTTGCTTTAAAACGGTTGCTAATAATAGCTTTTCCAGCGGTTGTAAATGATTAACGGCTGCTAAGGATCGATTAGCTGTTTGTGCTGATTGGGTAACAACAGGGTGCAAGTCTACGGATGTTGATAACGTCCGCTGTTGCCATAAAGAGATACTGGTTTTTAGCTGCTGGGTTAGTTGCACTAAAGGGGGGGCAGTTCCTAAGGGGCTTTTTAATTGCGTAATGTCTATTTTTTGCGTTGGTGTGAGCCATTTTTGTTGTTCATCAACAACATTTGGTTTTTGAGATACGTTTAATGCAGTGGTAAATGGCTTGCTTTCAAAATGTTTTACTGCATCTAAAATACGCGTTTTAAAATCAGCAAAACTGCTTTTTAGCCATGATTGAATTGGACTATTAACGGTACTAAGTGGATGAGGCTTAATTTTTTGCGAATCGATAGCAACTTGCGGTTGCTGTGACAGCATCTCATTAAATGGTTTGCTAAATGAGTTTTTAAGCTCCACGGTTATATTTTGATAAGCGGTTTTAATTAATAGTTTATCTGCTTGACTGCTAATAGTTACCTTAGTCGGCGCTGTGGGTAGTTCAGATAACTGTTGATGGCTTAAGCTAATATTTAACGAGCTTTTTGCGGTATTTGGAGTTAGCACCGCAAACTTGGGCATTGCATGAAGCTGAGCATGACCTAAATTGTTAGCAACTAATTGTGTTAGTTTTGCCTGGCTTAAAGGTTGAGAATGTACAATGTCAGCAAAACGATTAATGATATTTAGACGTGTACCTTTGCCATCAGTCTCAATTATGCCTTTTAATAAGGGTTCTTCGGCCAGTAATTGCGCTATTTGTTTATTAATGGCGATGCTGGCATTAAATTTTTCAATCACCAGTTTTGGCGTTGGCTTTAAAGTAACTTGTATCGATAGCGGGTTGTTTTGAATATCACTTTGAGTGTTTATAAAGTTTAAAAACCGCTGTAACTGTTCTGGTTGTTTAATTGATAAGGTACTGTTGTTAGGAATAATGGTTAAGCTTTTACCATCTGCACTTAGCTGTATGTTAGCGCTTGCTATTTTTTCAACATTTGTCGGTGCATCATTAACAGTGAGCCGAATTGTTTGCCAATGCTTATTCATAAATACATCAAGCGTCACTGAATCTTTAGAAAACTGAATGTTTTTTGCTGCTAGTACTTCAGGCGGCAGTATTGGTAACGCAGTTTTACCCGAATCGGTTGTTTGATTACTAACCTGTGGGTTAGTCACTGTAATGTGCGTTGGTGTATTCATTATTTTATATCAAGTTTTCTGTATTTTAAGTAAATCGATTCTAAAGCAATATTCGTATTACCCTATCATTATGGTAGACTTACCGCTAATTTTTGGCAGAGAGAATCGTCATCTTGTTACACATTAAGTCCGTTACTTGTATCAAGCAAGAGCGTTGTTTGTTTGATGAACTTAATTTTAGCCTTAAAAGCGGTCAAATCATGCAGTTAGCTGGTCCTAATGGGGCTGGTAAAACATCATTATTGCGCATTATTGCCGGTTTTTCGCTGCCTGACGAAGGTGATATTTTATACCGTAATCAATCTATCAAAAAATATTATGACGAATACGCCAGAGACTTATTATTTATAGGCCATAAAACCGGAGTTAATGTACAACTTAGTGCACTTGAAAATGTAGCACATTGGTTGGCTATTAATGGTTATGTAAATACACCTGATTTATATCCTTTGTTAAGTAAGTTAGGTTTGGTAGGGCTGGAAGATGTGCCCGTAAGAACATTATCGGCAGGTCAGCAAAGACGGGTGGCTTTAGTTCGTTTGTGGTTATCTGAAGCCAAGTTATGGATTTTAGATGAACCTTTTACAGCGCTCGATAAAAGTGGGGTTGCCTTTTTGCAGCAACGCTTTACCGAGCACTTATCAAAAGGGGGCGCTATTTTGTTAACAACACACCAAGACCTAACCACCCACTTTAGTGACTTACAGACCTTGACTTTGGAGTACCGCCACTAATGACAAGACAGCACTCATATTGGCAGTTATTTGTCGCGGTATTTAGCAAAGACGTTAAGCTCGCTTTTCGTCAGCGCGCTGAAATAGTTAATCCTATCTTGTTTTTTTTAATTGTTATCTCGTTATTTCCACTAGCGATAGGGCCAGAACCTGGGTTGTTATCAAGAATGGCACCGGGCATTATTTGGGTTGCGGCTTTATTATCAACCATGCTTGGACTTGATAAGCTATTTAGAGATGACTATAACGATGGCTCTTTAGAACAACTCATTGCTTCCTCTTACCCTTTATCATTAACCGTATTAGGTAAAGTTGCGGCTCATTGGGTGATCACCGGTTTACCGCTAGTGCTAATGACGCCTTTATTTGCTTTACTACTAAATTTAGAAACGACGGCCCTAATGGCCACGTTATTAACGCTATTATTGGGAACTCCTTTATTGAGCTTTATTGGCGCGATAGGAGCAGGCCTAACGGTGGGATTACAAAAAGGCGGTATTTTAATGAGTTTACTCGTTTTGCCTTTGTATATCCCGGTTTTAATTTTTGCAACTTCCGCTATTGATACCAGTACTATGTCGCTGGATTACAGTGGTCAGCTTGCAATCCTAGGTGCCATGTTAGTCGTTGCGATTATTAGTGCGCCAATTGCCATATCATCAGCATTAAAAGTGAGTGTAAGTTAATATGTGGAAGTGGTTACATCCGTATGCGAAAGCAGAGCGAGCATATCAATTATGCAATACTCTACTGCCATATTTTGCAGTAGTTACGGTCGTTAGTATGATTGTTGGTTGGGTTTGGGGATTAGGTTTTGCCCCTGCTGATTACCAACAAAAAGACAGTTACCGTATTATTTTTATTCACGTGCCCTCCGCTATTTTATCTATGGGCGCATATTCATCAATGGCGATTGCTGCCATTGTTGCCTTGGTATGGCAGTTACGTAATGCCGAGCTTGCGGTAATTGCAATCGCGCCTGTTGGTGCGTGTATGACAGCAATTGCTTTAATTACTGGTGCTGCATGGGGTAAACCAATGTGGGGCGCGTGGTGGGTATGGGATGCTCGGCTGACTTCTGAACTTATTTTATTATTTTTATACTTAGGGGTGTTGTCTTTGTACCATGCCTTTGAAGATAAAAAGTCAGCCGGTCGCGCCGCGTCTATTTTAGCTATTGTTGGAGTGATCAACTTGCCTATCATCCACTTTTCGGTGGAATGGTGGAATACCCTGCATCAAGGGGCGAGCATCACTAAGTTTAACCGCGATGCGGTTGACCCAAGTATGTTTTGGCCGTTAATGATTAATATTTTAGCCTTTGCCGCGTTTGTTGGTACTGTGACTTTAATTCGTCTTAAAAATGAAATTTTACACCGTGAAAAGCACCGCCCATGGGTGCGACAGTTGTTAACTAAGGGGTAATTATGCAGTTTGACTCGTTTTCAGATTTTATTGCAATGGGAGGCTATGGCTTTTATGTATGGCTTTCTTTTGGAACATGCGCATTGATTTTATTAGGTATTCTATTCAGCTCACTACGCGATAAAAAACAAATTTTAGCGTCGATTGAGCAGCAAATAGCGCGTGAAACTCGAATTAAAAATTCTAAGCAGGAGCAAACCTCGTGAACCCAAGACGTAAAAAGCGCCTTTTGGTTATTATCGCCGTACTCTTTGGTATTGGCGGATCAATTGGTTTAGTGTTGTACGCCTTACAAGAAAATATTAATTTGTTTTACACCCCCAGCGAATTAATTGATGGTAAAGGTCCTAATAAAGAAAAGCCGTTTGTAGGCCAAAAGTTGAGAATTGGCGGCATGGTTGTGCCAGGCACTGTGATCAGAAATGAACAAAGCTTAAAAGTAAGCTTTAAGCTGATTGATACGGGGCCATTGGTAACGGTACGTTATCAAGGTATTTTGCCTGATTTGTTTCGTGAAGGACAAGGGATTGTTGCGCAAGGTGTGTTAGTAGAGCCTAACGTGATTGAAGCATTTGAAGTGTTGGCCAAGCATGATGAAGAATATATGCCGGCGGAAGTTGCTGAAGCTGTAAAAGGCATTAAGCACGAAAAGCCAAAATATAACTTAGATAGTGGGAGTTAATATGATCCCTGAACTTGGTTATTTTTCTTTAACATTGGCCATGGTGCTCAGTGTGCTGTTGTGTATTTTTCCACTTTGGGGAGCACACACAGGAAACCTTCGTTTGATGCGTGCGGCGCCATCATTAGCGATTGGTCAATTTGCATTTGTTGCGTTGTCATTCGCTGCACTTATCTATGCCAGCTTAACCGACGACTTTACCGTATCTTACGTTGCTTATCATTCAAGTAGCACTTTGCCTTGGTATTATAAAATCACCTCTACGTGGGGCGGACATGAAGGTGCTATTTTACTGTGGTTATTAATGCAAGCAGGGTGGACAGCCGTTGTTGCTATGCGTTCTAAGTCACTACCTTGGATACTTCGTGCTCGCGTTTTGGGTGTGCTTGGCTTTTTAGGTGTCGGCTTTATGATGTACACCTTACTGCTCTCAAGTCCGTTTGAGCGTTTATTGCCCTATTTTCCTGTTGAAGGGCGAGATTTAAACCCATTATTACAAGACCCAGGGATGATCATTCATCCACCATTACTTTACATGGGTTATGTAGGTCTTTCTGTGGCTTTTTCTTTTGCTATTGCCGCGCTGTTAACTGGTAAACTCGATAATACCTGGGCTAAGTGGTCACGCCCATGGACAATGACAGCATGGGGCTTCTTAACATTAGGTATTACTATAGGCAGTTGGTGGGCTTATGCAGAGCTTGGCTGGGGTGGCTGGTGGTTCTGGGATCCAGTTGAAAACGCATCACTTATGCCATGGTTAGTGGCAACTGCTTTATTACACTCTTTAAGTGTGACTGAAAAGCGCGGTGTATTTAAATCATGGACCGTTTTATTAGCAATTGCTGCTTTTTCATTAAGCTTACTAGGGACTTTTATTGTTCGCTCAGGGATTATTGTTTCGGTGCACGCCTTTGCAACCGATCCGGATCGAGGGCTGTTTATCCTTGCCTTCTTAGCTATTGTTGTTGGCGGCGGCCTAGCGCTTTACGGCTTGCGTGTTTCACAGGTTAAAAGTGAGGGGCGTTATAAGTTTGTCTCTCGTGAAGTGGCACTTTGGCTAAATAATATTTTCCTAGTGGTTGCTACCTTAATTGTACTATTGGGTACTTTATTACCTATGGTGCACAAAGAAATGGGCTTAGGCAGTATTTCTATTGGCGAACCTTTCTTTAATAAAATGTTTGCCATTCTACTGGTGCCATTTGCGATTTTAATGGGCATAGGGCCATTTTTGCGCTGGAAGCAAAATAAATGGGCGTTTTTACAAAACAAAATATTTGTTGGCGCACTAGCCAGCGTCGTTATTACCTGTGCGTGGCTATTTAGCAGTTATGAAGTAGTTACGCCGCTCACTCTGTTAGCAACTACGTTAGGTGTATGGATATTTATTGCTACCTTTATTGACCTTTACACCAAGGCTGCTGTTCATGGCTCACTTAAGCTCGGCATCAAACGCTTAGGTTTAAGTTATTGGGCTATGGTGCTTGGCCATGTTGGTTTGGCCTTTGTTATTGCCGGTATTACGCTTACTTCGGCGTATTCAGTTGAGCGTGATGTATCAATGAAGCCTGGTGATAGCGTACAGCTAAATCAGTATCAATACCGTTTTGAAGGCGTGAAGACAATTCGTGGTGCAAACTATAGCGGTCATGCGGGTGTGGTAACAGTACTAAAAGAAGACACAACAATTGCGCGTCTTTATGCAGAAAAACGCCGATACGACATTGGTATGCAATTTATGACTGAAGCAGCAATAGATGCTGGGTTTACTCGTGATTTATACCTCGCCCTTGGAGAGCAATTAAGTGAAGGGGCATGGTCATTACGTATTTATCACAAGCCGTTTGTGCGTTGGATGTGGATCGGTGGTGTTTTGATTTCACTTGCTGGGTTTGTGATTTTATTTGATAAGCGTTATCGCGCTTCACCTCGCAAAGATGAATTAGAGGGGGCGTTATGAATCGGAAATTGATGGCAATAGTCCCTTTATTAATTTTTATCTTTATTTGTGTGTTTTTATACCAAGGGTTGTTTGCTAACCCTCGGGAAATACAAACAGGGCGCATTGGTCAAACCGTACCAACATTTAACTTGCCTGATTTAATGCAAGATAATAAACGTTGGACTGATGAGCAGTTAAAAGGTGACGTGTATTTATTAAACGTGTGGGGCACATGGTGCCCAACGTGTTTAGCTGAGCTTGATTATTTAACTAAGCTTCGCGAACAAGGCATTAAAATTATCGGCTTGTATTATGTTCAAAGTTACGATGCCGATTTTGATGGCCCGTTTGATATGCAAGCACTGCGTGACGATGTCAGTAATATGCTTGCGCGCGCCGGTGATCCGTATCAGTTTAATATTTTAGATTTAGAGCGCTCTTTGGCGTTAGACTTGGGTGTGTCTGGAGCACCAGAAACATTTTTAGTTGATAAAAATGGCACTATTTTGTTACACCACACCGGTGATATAAACCCTCGAGTTTGGCGCGCTAAGTTTGCGCCTCTTATGCAGGAGCTGCAGCCATGAGATTGTTTTTATTAACCCTTAGCTTATTTATTAGTTTAGCAGCGTTTGCTCAGCAAGATCGTTATCAGTTTGATAGCAATGAACAAGCGATTCGTTTTGAAGAGCTAACTAAAGAATTACGCTGCCCTAAATGTCAAAATCAAAACATTGCTGATTCAGATGCCGTAGTTGCAAAAGACTTGCGTGATCGTGTATTGGCGTTAGTAAAAGATGGTAAAAGCAAAGATGAAGTCATTGACTATATGATTGACCGCTATGGCTACTTTGTTCATTACGATCCACCAGTAACGCCGGCTACGTTAATTCTGTGGGTGTTACCAGTACTCATTGTAATAATAGGCTTTGGTTTTATTGTTATTCGCCAACGTAAAGCGTCGGTAAAACAAACATGGAGTGACGCTGATGAAGTGATGCTCAATAAGTTGATTAAACAAAATAAACGTCAGGAGCAAAGTTAAATGATTTTAATGTGGGCGTCTTTTGCTTTACTCACACTCATTGCATTGCTGTTTATTATTGTGCCTTTTTTAAAAAAAGAGCGCGTAGTAACTATTACTCACAACGCTAATGCACAGCTTATCAGCATTTATGAGCAGCGTTTAGTTGAACTGCAGGCTGATTTAGACAATCAACGTATAGACTCGCAAAACCATAACGAGGCTATTATTGAGCTAAAACGTCGTTTGCTTAATGAATTATCGCCAGAAAAGTCACTAAACAGTCGTGGTGATAACCGTATATTTGCTTTAACAGGGGCAGCGTTTTTAATTGCATTAGCAGGTATATTTTATGCGATGACAGGCAGCCAACAACAAATTTCGGCGTGGCATGATGCAATGGACAACTTAGCCGATTATGGTCAACGTGCCGTAATGCAAAAAGGTGAGCCGTTATCTAAAAATGAACTTCAAGCGTTTGCATTGGCACTGCGTACAAAGTTAAGTCAAAGCGGTGATGATGAAGTAGCTTGGATGCTGTTAGGGCGTGTCGCTATTATGCTTAATGAGTTTGACATGGCAAAACAGTCATTTGATAAAGCATTGTCAATGAACCCTGATAATATGCAAGCCTTGGTGAGTTACTCACAGGTATTACTACTTGAGGGCAGTGATGAGAATATGACTCGCGCAGCGGGTATGCTTTCTAAAGTGCTACAAGCGCAGCCAAATAATCTCGATGCGATTTCGCTACTTGCGCTGATTGCCTTTGAGAGAAAAGATTGGGTACAGGCAAAAGCTGCATTTGAGGTACTTCTTGCCAGTATGGACGAGTCAGATACGCGTTATGCTATGATTTCTGAGCGCATTAACGAAATCGATGGTCAAATAGCTCAGAAAAGCGAGCTGAATAATCACGAGCTGCAAGTTGTTCAAGGAATTCAGGTCACGGTTAAGGTTGACGAGCAACTCGAAGATAAACAGCCCAGTAACGGTATTTTGTTTGTGTTTGCTAAAGCTTCTGAAGGTTCACCAATGCCTTTAGCCGTTGTTAAACTGACTGACTATAGCTTTCCAATCACCGTTGAGCTCAGCGACGAGAACGCCATGATGGCAGGGCTAAATTTATCCAGTGCTAATGAAATTGTTATTTCTGCGCGTATTTCTAATGATGATTCAGTGATGCCAAGTACTGGTGAGCTTGAAGGCCACTCTGAAGTACTGCTTCGTAAAGATGTGCGACAAGTGCAACTGAACATTGATACATTAATACCTTAAGGATTTGAGATGTTAAAACAAGGCTTACTTTTATTATGTTTACTCACTTTATCGGGCTGTGCTCAAGTACCCGAGAGTAAATATGATGAGCGCGATCCCTTACAAAGTGTAAATAGACCCATTTATGACTTTAATATGGACGTACTCGATACCTATATTTTAAGGCCAGCAGCAGTGGGTTATATCACTGTTACACCGCAGCCTGTTCGTCGTAGTATTGTGCACTTTACCGATAATATTACTGCACCCGTTGATATTATAAATGCCGGCCTGCAAGGAAAACCAAGCAGTGCTGGAATTAATTTTGCACGTTTTTTAGTGAATTCAACGGTGGGTGTATTTGGCATATTTGATGTAGCCAGCTCACTTGGGCTTGAAGTAACTAGCGAGGACTTTGGCCAAACGCTAGGTGTGTGGGGAGTGGGTGATGGTGCTTATTTAATGATCCCAGCAATGGGGCCATCTACCGCGCGTAACTTAACTGGTGATGTAGTTGATAATGTTGTACTGCCTGAAATAGCACTGACTACACCACAAACTATTTTAGTGTTTGCACTAAAAGCAGTTGAAGCGCGTGCGTCATTAATGGCACAGGAAGGGTTATTAAATGATTCGTTAGACCCCTACTTATTTATTAAAGACATTTATTTTCAGCGTCAATTATACGAATTATTTGACGGTAACCCGCCAATAAAAGAAGAGCCTGAAGATTTTGATGAGGATTTCTTAGAAAGCCTTTAATAAAAACAAAACGCCAGCATCTGCTGGCGTTTTGTTTATGGGTATTAAAGATATTTTAGCTATCAATCATCACTCGCATTTGCTCACTAACCCAGTTGAGTGCTTCGTGATATGCATCAGGCACTTCATCGCCTAAGTTTAATTGCTGGGCTTTATCGTTCGCAGCTTGCCAATCACCATGCTCATACAGAGTGACTAAGTTTAAGTATTCAGCAAGTAGTCCTTCATTTTTTAACAGCGCTGTTTTTATCTCATTAGACAAAGGTAATTTAAGCATTACGCTGTCCATTTCTTCATCTAATATCGCATCCATAAGCGACATCATGCCGGTTAAGAACGCCATACCTGTATCTTTAAGTTTGCCATGTGAAATAGCTAACAACTCACAAAAACGCGCCCGTGTTAACGACAGTCTAATAAGTTCCAATGGCTTATCTGCAGATACTTGTGCTGCAAACAATAAAGAGAGCAGTTTTTTTATTTCAGCAGCCCCTAGTACAATTAGTGCTTGTTTTATAGTGTTTATTTCAGAGCGGCGGGTAAATGCCGCTGAGTTGGAATAGCGCAAGAGCTTGTAAGATAAGTTAACATCACGCTCAAATACATCGGTGATCTTCTTAAGATCCATTTCTACACTGGATGTTTCATAGAGCAGTTCAGCCAGTGCCATGCCAGATGGCGGTAAGGCTTTACTTTGCACCATCTCGGGTTTTGAAAAGAAAAAGCCTTGAAAGTACTCAAAGCCCAACTCAAAAGCTTGGTTGTAAAGCTCGTAAGTTTCAACTTTTTCTGCGAGTAACTTGATATGTGGGTAAGGTTTTAAGTCTTCAATGATCGTTTTAACGGTTTCCATATCACAGGTTAAAAAGTCAACTTTAATGATATCAATAAACGGATAAAAGTGACGCCATACCGGTTGATGCGCATAGTCATCTAGGGCGAGTGTGTACCCTTTCTCTTTTAGGTCTTTAACTATTGCTAGCAGACGTTTTCCTGGCTGAACGGTCTCTAGTATTTCAATCACAACCCCGTTTTTGTTTAATAGCGTGGGGTAGCCTTTTAATAAGGTGTCTAAAGTAAAGTTAATATAAGCGGGTTTATTATCGGTTAAATCTTCAAGACCAAAATTAAACTGGCTGCCTTCAATTAGGCGAGACGTTGCTTCGTCGCCGTCAATGTTCGGAAATACGTTATCTACTCCATCACGAAATAAAAGCTCGTAGCCAATTAGTTCCTTATTGCGATCTAAAATAGGTTGGCGAGCAGCGTAAAAATACATATAAGATTCCGAAACAGTAGAAATTGATTAACATTGTAATAATATATTGGAAAACATTCAAAATAGCATCGGTAAAATGAATTATTATTAATAAAATATCATGGCTTAGGTGATTTTTATTAATCTAAACTCATTGTTTTTTATTCTATTTGTTTTAAAAGCGAGCGAATAGATGGTTTTTTATCTACTTAAATTAGCGGGTTGGAGTTATTAGCAATTACCGTGTTATAGTTGGGTAGAAAGCTTTTATTCCAATACTGTCTTAATTATAAGATTTCAAGAGTCATTATTTGGATTACAAGCCTGTTATTACTTTTTTAAGTGGAGGCGAATTTGGAAACAGGAATGATTATTTCACTGGCATTGTACTTTATTGTAATGCTAGGAATAGGACTATACGCATATAAGCAATCTACCAGTGATATTTCAGGGTATATGCTAGGTGGTCGTAATTTAGCCCCCAGTGTAGCTGCCTTATCGGCTGGTGCATCAGATATGAGTGGTTGGTTATTAATGGGCTTACCCGGCGCAATGTATTTATTTGGGTTGAGTAAGGTTTGGATTGCAATTGGTTTAGTATTAGGTGCATGGGCAAACTACTTTTTAGTCGCCCCAAGACTGCGTGTCTATACTGAAAAAGCCAATGACTCCATTACTATCCCCGATTTCTTTGCAAATCGTTTTGATGACAACAAAAATATCCTACGTGTTATCTCTGCAATAGTAATTATAGTTTTCTTTACCTTATACACTTCATCGGGTGTTGTTGCCGGTGGTAAGTTATTTGAAAACTCATTTCAAATGAGTTACGAAATGGGCCTATACATCACCACTGGTGTGGTAGTGGTATATACCTTATTTGGTGGGTTTTTAGCGGTTAGCCTTACAGACTTTGTGCAAGGCTGTATCATGTTTATTTCGTTGTTAGCAGTGCCAATTGCCACTTATATGATGCTTGACCAGCCATTTATGGATACCTTAGCAAATGCAAATTATCAGCAGTTACTAAGCTCGCCTAAAGCAAGCGAAATTCATTCTTTAAGTATGCTTGACTGGTTTGCTGGTGGTTCTACTATTGCTATTATTTCTGCAATGGCATGGGGTTTAGGTTACTTTGGTCAGCCGCATATTATTGTTCGTTTCATGTCTATTCGTTCAGTAAAAGAAATGCCAACCATGCGTCGTATTGGTATGTCTTGGATGACGTTATCTGCTATTGGTGCGGTATTTACTGGCCTATTTGGTGCTGCATTCATGATTGAAAATCAAATGCCGATTGCCGATAAAGAAACAATTTTCTTAGTATTGGCTGAATTAATTTTCCACCCGTTAATTGCAGGTTTCCTACTGGCGGCTATTTTAGCTGCGATTATGAGTACTATCTCATCGCAATTGTTGGTGTGTTCAAGTTCTTTAACTGAGGACTTTTATAAGATTTACTTAAATCGTAATGCTTCGCAAACTGAGCTGGTATTAGTAGGCCGTATTAGCGTGATACTGGTTGCGTTATTTGCAATTTACTTAGCGTATGACCGCAATAGTTCAATACTAGATTTAGTAAGTAATGCATGGGCAGGTTTTGGTGCTGCATTTGGTCCATTGGTATTGTTTAGTCTTTACTGGAAGCGTATGAACCTAAAAGGGGCTATTAGCGGTATGGTTGTTGGTGCTCTAACTGTGCTTGTATGGATTTATGCGCCTATTACTATTAATGGTGATAGCTTAAGCAGCGTGATATATGAAATCGTCCCTGGCTTTATTTTAGCAAGTATTGCTATTGTAGTAGGAAGCCTTGTAACTGCTGAGCCAAAAAAGGAAATTACTGATCTGTTTGATGAAGTTGAATCGTCATTGTAATTGATTAGCTAACGTAAAGTTTTGGTTTAAAAAAATGCCAACCAGTTTAACTGGTTGGCATTTTTTATTGACTGACTTTTAACAATAGCAAATTGTGATGACTTACTCGCTTCTCGTTATCATTACTTAAAGACATAAAAAAACTGAATACGAATCACGAATTCAGTTTCATAAATTAGTAGTCGGCTTATAAGCTGCATTACTGTTTTTTAGATTAGCTCGCTGCTTTATCTTTTATATCAGCAACGTTATCTGACTTTGTTTTTTTAGCTTTTGCAGGTACTTCTTTAGTCCCCTTAAGTACCGCCATAAAGTCGTCTTTACTTTTCGCAATCTCAAGTGCAAGTGACTCAACTTGTTGTTCACTTAGAGGCACATCTACTTTTTCAAGCATTAGTTCTAGTGACTCCGCGATATCGAGCATTTTGTCATAGGCATCAGCTTCTTTTTTAGTAGTAAACGTCATGCGCTCGACTCCGTTTCGTTCTACAACATATTTAACAACAACAGCCATGATTTCTCCTGCTTACTTACGTGGCAATATGATTATTTTAAATCATTAGATTACTGTTTTTATGTACAGTACAAGCTTGCGCGTTATTTTGCAAGCTTTAGCCTTAGTTTATCTGCAGCTTAATTGACAATAAAGGCCAACTCTACTTTATTTATTAAGTCACTTTATAACGCGTTGCAGTAAAGGAGTCGCAAGGAGTGATTGTTACCGTTAGTACTTAGTAACCACAACTTACTTAAAAGTGCTGGGTGTAAATAATCAACGAATGTTCATGTAGGAACACAAAAGGAAATAGTATGAAATTAATTAAAATAATCTCGTTAGCAGCTGCTTTATGTTTATTACCTATGGGTACCACCTTTGCGCAAAGCGATATGCTATCAGAGCAGATGCAATCAGCCATGGTTAATATTAATACTGCTGATTTAAAACAGTTAATTAAGTTACCAGGTGTCGGTAAGAAAAAGGCACAGGCAATTATCGACTATAGAGAAGCTAATGGTGATTTCGCATCACTTGAAGATCTAGCTAAAGTAAAAGGGGTGGGTAAAAAAATGCTAGCCAAACTTGATGGAAAGGTGACGTTTTAACTAAAAAGGGCGCTATGCGCCCTGATCAAACTGTTTTAAGGCAGCACCAAGGTGCTTTTTAGCAAAGTTAATATCTACTGGTGCTGTTAATAGCGGATAGCTCAACCCAGCTACAATTAAAAAGGGCACCAGTAACCAACCTTCGAAAAGAGTAAATATTAAAAAGAATGGGCTTAATAGCATCAGCTTTAGTATGCGTATAAAGACTCTGTCACTGGGTGATAGCATGCTTAAAGAGATAGCTATAACAGTTTGTCGTTGACGAACTTTTAAATGTTTAAGCTCATCAACTTGGCTTGAAAAAAAAGTAAACATATTAAAGTGACTTTTTAGTAATTAATCGACTGGCCACTAATATAAACAGTGTGGCGGTAAAGAGTACAAAAATAATTTCCATCCATGCTGGCATACTTAGGCTGGCAAATTGCCAATCTATATTTCCGCAATCACCTGTCGCTTCAAAAAATTGTGGTATCCAGTGATGTAACGGCATAAATTCTGGAAAATTTGGCTCAAATTCACAGCTAAATGCAAATGGGTCTGTGGTTGTTTGCATTTCAATATGCTCACGAGCTATTAGTAGCCCCCATACACTTGAAATCCCCCATGTTGTATAGGCAACAATACGTACTGCGAGATTGTTTGGTTTACTAGCTCCAATAATACCCGCAAAAAGTAGACCTAATACTGCGGTGCGCTGGTAAATACACATAATACATGGCGCTAACCCCATGTTGTATTGAAAGAAAAGTGCAGTAACTTCAAGTAGAAAAACAATCCCACTGAATAATAACCAAGGTGTACGCTGAGTACTTAGATTAGCAAGCCAGTTCATAACAAATCCGTATTTAAATAAGGGCTTAGATTATGACTTAGGATAAACAGCGGGGCAAGTAAAAGGAAAAAACGAGGGCTATGAAAGCTTGTCGTCCCTCAAAGTTAGAGATCCTGTGCTGCATGACTTCCCCTAATCGACCTACTCAGAGCCATCAAGTTAATCATGATTCATGAATAGGAAAGAGGTATAGAATAATAGTTAAAGTGTCTCGTATGAATAATAGGTGGGCATTCATATTGTGTTTAATTTCTACCAGTAAAGTTACCCTTTTAATCACATACCTAGGTAATTTAACTTACTTTACTTGTTAGTTGTGACTTGTCTGGTACAATCAGTCAGTTAATCGTATGTAGCGATGTAATGTGAATTAATTCGAGTAGGAATTGAATGAGAATTTTTAAAGCGAAAAGCCCAGCAGGATTTGCTGAGGAATACATAGTAGAGTCAATCTGGAATGGTGATTTCCCTCCAGGTTCAATTCTGCCAGCTGAGCGTGAACTCTCAGAGTTAATTGGTGTTACTAGAACCACATTGCGTGAAGTATTACAACGATTAGCCAGAGACGGTTGGTTAACAATCCAACATGGTAAACCCACTCGCGTAAATAATTTTTGGGAAACGTCAGGACTAAATATCCTTGAAACACTGGCTCGTTTAGACGAAGATAAAATGCCAGAGCTAACTGATCAGTTACTTTCAGCTCGCACTAACATCAGCGCGATTTACACTCGTGCAGCAATAAAGCTTGCACCAGAGCGTGTTATTGAAATTTTATCGCAAAGTGATGAACTAGAAGACAGCGCACAAGCATTTGCTGATTATGACTATAAAGTGCACCATGAGTTAGCTGTTGCTGGTAACAACCGCATATATGTGCTGATCCTTAATGGTTTTAAAGGCTTTTATTCTAAGATTGGTTGTCATTACTTTTCAGATCCTCGTACCCGTGAGCTTGCACGTCAATTCTATAAAGATTTAACTAAGCTTGCTGAGAATAAAGAGCACGATGGTGCGATATTCATGATGCGCAAGTATGGTCATCAAACCGGTGAAATATGGCAACATATTCGCGGTGATATGCCTAGCGACATTATGGATTAGTAAAAAAGCCTGCTTTAAGCAGGCTTTTTTATGAACAATAATTAGTGCATTTATCAAGCGTTCGCTATTTTAGAACGGCGCTATCTATAAATACGATTGTTAATTTATTTTTGATAGCCATAGAATAATGATTAATTAGATATGGTGCTATTGTAATTTAAGAATTAGTGCCCATATTACTATCAGTATTGCGTAAGCAATTGACAATAAACTCAAAATATTTGGAGAATAAAATGGGTGTATTAGTAGGCCGTCAGGCACCAGACTTTACCGCTGCAGCTGTTCTAGGTAACGGTGAGATTGTAGATAGCTATAACCTTCACGAAAAAATCAAAGGTAAAAAAGCAGTAATCTTTTTCTACCCACTAGATTTCACTTTTGTATGTCCTTCTGAGCTTATTGCTTTTGATAAGCGCTATGCAGAATTCCAAAAACGTGGTGTAGAAGTAATTGGTGTTTCAATCGATTCACAGTTCTCACACAACGCATGGCGTAACACGGCTGTAGCAGACGGCGGTATTGGTAAAGTTCAATACGCACTAGTTGCAGACGTTAAGCACGAAATCTGTAAAGCATACGACGTTGAGCACCCAGAAGCCGGCGTTGCATTTCGTGGTTCTTTCTTAATCGACGAAGAAGGTAACGTACGTCACCAAGTAGTGAACGATTTACCACTTGGTCGTAACATCGACGAAATGATCCGTATGGTTGATGCACTAGCATTCCACAGCGAGCACGGCGAAGTATGTCCTGCTGGTTGGACTGAAGGTAAAAAAGGAATGGACGCAAGCCCTGAAGGCGTAGCTAAATTCTTATCTGAAAACGAAGGCGAGCTATAATTTAGCCCTTTAGTTTAAGATAAAAAAACCGCCATATTGGCGGTTTTTTTTATTGCTTTTTAATTAAAACGAAAAGCTCACTTTAGTGTAAATGTAACGACCTCGAGGGTTATGTACACCCGATGCGTAACCATACAGATCTGAATCACCATCACCAATTGCAAATGGTGGCTCTTCATCAAATAAGTTATTAACACCTAACGATACTTTAGCTGACTCAGTAATACGATATGAGGTTTGTAAATCAACCAATACTTGAGAATCAACAGTACGTGATGTATTACTATCGAAGTCTAAGTTGCCATCGAAATCGATATCTGGCGTATCTTCAAACTCACCCACATAACTAATGTTCATGTTCGTGTTGAATTGGCCAATTTCCCAGTTTGTTGAGAAAATCCAACGGTGCTCTGGGTAACCATATTCACCGGTGTAATCGCGGCCGTCTTTTTCAAACTTATCTTGGTAAGCCCACTCTAAATTGAATTTCAGTAAGCCTAAATCATCCAGTGAATGGTTGTAGTTTGCTGAAATATCTACGCCAGAAACTTCTTGTGATGAAACGTTTTCAAAAGTACTGAAAATCTTTTGAATAGTTCCTAGGCTGTCTGTACCTGATGGTGGTAAGCGAACACATACTGTACTATTTTGGTTATTACACTCTGAGTTGTAAATTGGACCAAACTCTTGCTCATCAATTTTATTATCTTGGGTGATACTCCACACATCAACACTTAAACCAAAGTCAGTTGTGGGTGCCCAAATAAACCCAACGTTCCAAGATTCAGACTCTTCAGCTTCTAAATCTGGGTTACCGGCAAATTCAATGTTGTAATCTAGCGCATCACAATCTTTACCTGTTGCATCACAGCGGTAGTTATCAATAAAAAACTGACTCTCCTGAGATGGCCCTAAACCTACTTGTGCCAGTGAAGGTGCTCTAAAGCCTTGCGCCCAAGAACCACGAACTGTGATTTCATCAGTAGGTGCCCAGCGTAAAGCGACTTTAGGATTTGTGGTGGTACCAAAGTCACTGTAATCATCGTAACGACCTGCAAGTTGTAGTTCTAAGTTCTCAGCAAGTGGAATTGAAAACTCTACATAGGCAGCGTATTGGTCGCGCTCTGCGGCAGCTGAAACTGACTCGGTACCAAAGATTAATCCACGTTGAAATTGATCATCTGGAATATCAGTCACGTCTTCTTCGCGGTATTCAATACCGGCTGCCATCATGACAACATCATCACCAAAGTTAAATGCTTCACCTGAGATGTTAGCATCGAACGACGTCATATGAGACTCACCTTGGCGAACCAAGCTTGTAGTAATCCTGTCAATTACAGCCGGATCGTTGTAAGTGCCGCCAAATGGGTTGTAGTTGCCAGCGTCAATTTCTTGTTGTAAGAAGTCGGTGCGAACCCAACCTTGTGAGCGATCGCCTGTTTGTAATGACTTGCTACGACCTTTTTGTACCGCTGTTTCCCAACTCCAGTCGTTAATTTCACCTTTTAAACCAGCAACAAAACGTAATGTATCTGATTCGATATCCCATTGACGCGCGCCTGCATCCACTGTTCTGTATCGACCAATTTCTATATCTTGACCGAACGGGTTATTTGGATGATTCCCTGGTACAGTTAAACCTGCATCTTCATCGAGTGGCGTTGGTGCACCCGCTGCAACTGAGCTGTTATGCTGTACAGCCATTTCTAAAAAGCCGGTGATGCCATTGTCAAAACGGTATTCAAATTGTGAGATTGCGCCCACACGTTCTGATGCAGGGGCAATATAGCCGAATGGACCATAGTCAAATAAACAACTACCGCTTGATGTTGCGTTTTCTGCAGGACATGCAGGGTCGATTGTTTTAACGCCATCAACATAGAAGTAGCCAGGGAAACCACGTGAAGAACGGAAATCTTCACCGCCATATGGAGACTGATTAGCGGTACCTAAGCGGCCCATTTCATCTGATGATAAAGAAGTGTTCTTAAAGTAATCAATAATAACGGATGCACTACTTTTTGCACTTGTTGTACCCCAAACAATGCTAGCCGTGGTTTCTTCATAGTTAGGACCATCTGTGCCGCCGTAACCTAAATTAACTTCAATACCGTCGATGTCTTTTTTCAAGATAACGTTTACAACACCTGCTACAGCATCAGAGCCATAGATTGCTGATGCGCCATCTTTTAAAATATCAATACGTTCGATTGCTGAAACAGGAATACTGTTTATATCAACAAATGAGTTGGTGATCCCTTCTGCAAATGCGCTTATAGCAACACGACGACCATTAATAAGTACCAAGGTAGCATCAGCCCCTAAACCACGAAGGCTGACGGCAGCTGAACCATTAGCGGTCGAGTCTTGGTTATTACCACGGGTTGAAAAGGTACCATTACCTGCAACAGGCATTCTTTCAAGCAGCTGTTGTAGGTTGTCATAACCCATGTTTTCGATGTCTTCTTTATTAATGGATTGTACTGGTGATGGGCCTTCTATATCGGAACGTTTGATACGAGAGCCTGTTACTTGAATACGTTCTACTTTTTCTGCAGTTTGCTGTGCAGCATAAGTTGTTGTACTAAAACCTGCTGACAATGCGATAGTAGCACCGATGATTAAGCTCGGTGTAAATGCAATTGATTGCTTCATCCTTAAGTCCTTGTTGATATGTTATAATTTACTTGTTTTTACAAGTCGAATTATTAATACCATGTAACTTAAGTGTTATCAATTAGCCGCAAAGATGATTTTGTTATCGGCACGAATATGTACTTATTTTCTTAATAAAGGAAAACGATGGGATACTCGCTATCTGGTGCGGGAGGGGGGTCTTCTCATTATTTAAAAATAAATCACCGAGCGACTTTAATTTGTAATAATTTGTATTTTGCTAAAAATTTAATTAAAAAAAAACGCCTAACATGATGTTAGACGTTTTTATTTAAACTTTATGTTTCATTAAACGTTCTTTTTCACGGGACCAATCTTTATTTTTGCCGTCTTCACGTTTGTCATGCATTTTCTTACCTTTAGCTAAATGGAATTCAAGCTTCACCCAGCATTTTTTCCAATACATAGCGGTGGCAACTAATGAATAACCATCACGTTCAGTTGCACCAACTAAGCGGTCAAGCTCACGCCTGCTTAGTAGTAATTTACGGTAACGTAGCGGGTCACAAATAACATGGGTCGATGCGCTATTTAAAGGCTGAATGGTACTGCCTAATAAAAATGCTTCACCGTTTTTAAGATGAATATAAGTTTCAGAGATATTTACTTTACCTGCTCGGATACTTTTTACTTCCCAGCCTTGGAGTTCAACACCTGCTTCAAACTTGTCGTGTAAAAAATACTCGTGTCGCGCTTTTTTATTTAGCGCGATGGTATTACTTGTCGATTTTGATGAATTTTTCTTAGCCATAGTGCCCTATAATATACGTTATACAAGATGTTTTACATCGATTTTTTTAAATTATACATGCAAAAGCGAAGGATTAATTTAAGCGCGATGAAAGTTTGGGGAAACGCACAAAGCTTGCTAAAATTCCTGCACACAGTTGGGAGTGAGTATGCCACAAATAGAAAAAAGCGCGCTGGTTATGTACAGCACTAAAGAGATGTTTGATCTAGTCAATGATGTAGAAGCCTATTCACAGTTTTTACCTAATTGTTCAGACTCAAAAATTATTAAGCAGCATGATAATAACATGACCGCTAGTTTAGAAATATCTAAAGCCGGCATAAAAAAATGGTTTACCACTGAAAATACGCTAATTGATGAGCAAACAGTGATGCTTCGCTTGGTTGATGGTCCTTTTAAAACCCTACAGGGTCGCTGGCACTTTCAGCAATTAGATACACATGCGTGTAAGGTTAATTTACAGCTAGAGTTTGAATTTTCAAGTAAGCTCATAGAGCTGGCGTTTGGTAAAATTTTTAATGATGTGGCAAAAAACATGGTGAGTGCGTTTACTCAACGTGCAAAAACAGTGTATGGAGAACGTGCATGATCAATATTGAAGTTGTGTTCGCGTTACCCACTAAGGCAACCACATTAAATATAGAAGTGCTGCAAGGCACAACGGCTGAGCAAGCGGTAATACAATCAGGGATTATTAAAAAATGCCCTGAGATTGATGCAACCGATTTAACTTTAGGCGTATGGAACAGAACGGTGAAGCTAAATCATGAGCTTAAAGATGGCGATAGAATTGAAATTTACCGCCCATTAATTGCCGACCCTAAAGATGCTCGCAGAAAACGTGCTGAAAAAGCCAAAGAAGAGGGCCGCGCTAATAAAGTCACTGGTGGCCGGCCGTTAGATCGTTAGATACAAAAAAGGTGAGCCATGCTCACCTTTTTTAATTAAACCTTATATAGCTTCTTATTGCTCTAAAGGCGTTGTAAAGTTTTCTGGTTGCTCATAGTCGCCCGATACTGTAACTAGCTTTTCATTTTCAAAGTTTAGTACTAATGATTTAAACTGTTCATTAGCACGCCCTTTATTGAAGCTGTATACATAACGCCAAGTATTTTTATCGAAGGCGTCTTCGGCAATGGGTCTGCCTAATACGTAAATTACTTGTTCGCGAGTCATATTAACGCGAAGCTTATCAACGTCTGATTGTTCTAAAAAGTTACCTTGAGGGATGTTGATTCTGTATACCCAGCTAGAACAACCTGCGGCTGAACTAAGCGTTAAAGCGACGATAAGCCAAAGAGAAAAAGTTTTTAACGACTGCATTGTTAGTTGTGATCCTTATTTTTTATAATCTGCATGATACCGATTAGTCACTCAAGGTAAAACCCTTTTGAGTAATTGTTTTTGTTTAGCGCGTTAAGGCGAGGTTTTGACCATTAATAATCAAAAAAGTTTAAACAATGAGTTGTGCAAAATTAAAAATAAACCGCCAACTTGGTCACTTTATATTGTGCAAACACGGTTTGGTCATTGGTATACCGGTATTACTGTTGATGTTGCTCGACGTATCGCTACTCATCAAGCAGGTAAAGGAGCAAAAAACCTCAAAGGTAAAGGGCCGCTTATGCTGATTCATCAACAACAAGTAGGTACTAAAAGCGACGCAAGCAAATTAGAATATGCGATAAAAAAACTTCCACGAGCAAAAAAAGAGGCTTATGTTGCTGCTTTTAAAGAGGGAGTTAATACCGCGGAGTTTGTCAAAAGCTGATTAATAAATTCCTCAATTAGCAATACGGCTTCTTGATAGAGGGGAGCGTTAATATTTTCGAGCGTATCTCTGGCACTATGGTGGTAGTTATCTGCCCCCATAGAAAAGTACACATACGGAATTTTTTGTTTAGCGAATGAATAATGGTCGCTGGCTCTGCGCCAATCTATTTGTTTCGTGTTGGTGAGTCGGCTCATTTTTCGTGATGAATAAACAGGCTTTAATTTGATCTTGTCCCCGTTAATCTGAGTAAATAACGGATTAAGCTGGGCTTTTAAAGATCGACTTGTTAGCGCGTATAAACGCTTATGTGACTTTTTAATTGCCAACATATCTAAGTTAATATTTAAAACAATCGGGAGCTGGCGTATTGTTTTAGCAAAGTGCTCACTGCCGTGTAAACCATTTTCTTCAGCGTCTGTTGCAACAAACATAAAACGATATGAAGAAGAATCCGTTAGCGCATTCGATAAATAAAGTAATGCAGCAACACCCGAGGCATTATCGTTAGCACCTGGGTGTAATTTTCCTGCTTTTAGACCTAGATGATCATAATGCGCAGTAATAACAATTACAGGTAAATCTTTTACAGTATTAGTGGCAATAATATTAACGCCTTGTGCGCTAGAGAATAGCCCTGAGGAATAAGTAAAAGGTTGTTCACTTACTGTAAGTTGATGCTCTTTGAAGCGTGTTTTTAAATACTCCCTTGTGAGCAAGGCTGCATGGCTATTCGTTTTTCTACCAGCTAACTCCGAGCTGGTTAATATAGTTAAATCAGCTAATAATTGCGGCTCAATCTGTTTACAAAGGCCGCCCCAACTTATAAAAACTATGATACAGGTTAAGCTAAATAATTTAATGATGATTCGCCTTAGCGGTGAGTGACTTTAATGCGATAAGCTTATTGTCATAGCGCTGTTTTTCATGATCAAAGTCTGCTTTTTTTCTAGCTTTACGCAAATGAAACTCCGCTCTAGTTATATTATTTAATTCAAAATAACTGCGCGCTAGCCCAAAGTGGCTTTCATGAAGTGTCGGTGACATAGCGTTTGCTTTTTTATAATGGCTAATTGCATTTGCGTAATCACCATTCACATAGTCACTGTTTCCAAGCGATATATGATAGTAAGGGTTTTCTTGGCGCTTTTTGTCAAGCTTTGCCAATAGCTTTTCGCCTTCGGCTACTCTATTTGTAAGTTTATATAATAATGCTAAATTACCTTGCGCAGTATTATCATTGGCGTTTAAGGCAATAGCATAGCTGTACATTTGCTCCGCTTGCTTTAAATCATCTAATTGTTTAAAGAGTACCCCTAAATTGCCCCAGCTAGCACTAAATGAAGCGTCGGTATTAATTGCGGCTTTGAAATAGCTATACGCTAAATCATAGTGTTTATTTACCAGTGCCTCACCGCCTTTATTATTATAAAACATGGCGGTCACTCGTTTTTTTGACAGCGATGAGGTTGCAAAACGGGCTTGTCGGCTATTGGGGTCAAAATCAATGATTAAGCGCTTATTACGCTGATAAACAAGTGAGCTGTCTTTGAGCTTAGTTTTATTGTCTATGGCAAGGTTGATGTGCCCAGTGAGTAAATTAAATCCTTGATTTAACGCCCAGTACTCAGGAACATGTACTTTTTGAAAGCGCGCTTTAAGGCCTAAATGTTCGGCTAAGCTATACGCTAAAATAGAGAGGGAAAGACAATTAGCATTTAAATTTTGATAGCTTTGAGATGCAGTTTGTGTGCTAGTAGATTGGTAAGATAGTGAGTTATCACCATTTGTGAGTAAAAAACTAAGTAGACTATAGGCAATTTTATCAGCCGATTTATTTTTTTGTACATAAGCACTTAATTGCTGTTTGAGACTCTGGTCGAGTTGAAATATTTGCAGCTCAGACTCGATAGGCTGCTGTTGAAGTTGCATTGGGGGAGTAATAATAGGGATTGGCACGCTTAAATTGGCGTTATTTGTAGTGCTACACGCACTTAAACTCAGCAAGCAGACAGCCAGTAAATAATGTTTACCTTGAACAGCACTCATACACACCTCTGTACAAAAAACACACTTAAGTATAGTGGTTATTTTGTACAGAGGTTATTTAAAACGTAACAAACTATTTAACGCTGCTGATTAAACGTGGCAACTAGCGCATCAAGTGTTTGTGCGCTGGTGGCTAAGTCACGAATTGCTTGTTCGGTATTTATTTGTTCACTCATTGATTTATCACTGATCTCACTAATTTGCTCAATACTTCCACCCACATCGTTCACTACACTGCTTTGTTGTTCGGTGGCTGTGGCAATTAGAGTTGCCATATCGTTAATTTCATTCGCTGTTTCAGTAATAGTATTAAGTAACTCAACCGAGTTTTGCATTGCGCTAACGCTTTGTTGGGCTTTATTTTTTGATTGGCTAATATCATTTACAACATCATCTGAAATTTGAGTGAGCTCTTCAATCATTGATTGAATTTCAGTGGTTGACTGTGATGTACGATTTGCCAGTGCTCTAACTTCGTCAGCAACGACTGCAAAACCTCGACCATGTTCACCTGCACGTGCAGATTCAATGGCTGCATTGAGAGCCAGTAAGTTGGTTTGCTCTGAAATCCCTCTAATTGAATCTACAATACTGGCAATGTCTATGGTTTTTTTAGAAAGCAGTGCAACTTGCTCGGTAATACCATCGATGTCGCTGGCAAGGGCTGAGATTGTCGTTTGGCTTTGTAATACTTGTTGATGGCTTTGTTTGGTATTATCGCGACTATCGTTGGTTAACTTAGCTGCATTTGCTGCACTTTGTGCTATTTCTTGCACTGTAGCGCCCATTTCATTTATCGCTGCAGCAACTGAAATAGTTTGCTCTTTTTGTTTATCCAGCGCTAAGGAGTTTTGTTTTGCTTGCGCAAAGACATGATCAGAACTTTGACGAATACCATGGCTTTCATCAGCGACTTGCACAATGGCGGTTTCTATTTTCTCAATAAACTGGTTGAACCCTGACGTTAAATTATTGAGTTCAGGTTGAGGTGATGCTGGTAGACGATACGCTAAATTAGCATCACCGCGGCCTAAACGAGAAAACAACTCCGCCATTTTTGATAACGGTGAGGCTAAAGAGCGAGCTAACAAGTAACTTATCACGCTTGCGATAAGTGCTGTAATGATAGTAAATGTGAATATTTGCCACTCGAGGGTGTTTACACTTGCGAATACCTCGCTTTTTGGTACTTGAGCCAACACAAATAAGTCGGTGTTTTTAATTGGTGTGGCAGCAATCAGCGTGGCTTGTCCGTTAATATTTACTTCTTCTAAAGTAAAACCATTTTCATCAAGTAATTTGTTATGAATATTAGCACTATAAATACTATCTATATTAACCTTAGCGACTTTAGCTGCATCTTTGTGTAGCTGAATTAAGCCACTTTTATCGGCAATAAATACAAATCCTGACTGCTCAATTTTAAATTGCTGTAGTAGCTTTTGCATATCAGTAATGCTTTTTGCTAAGCCCGCCAAGCCGAATCCATTAGGCTGTTGGTGATTAACAAACATTTTTACATCGTTTGCCGACTCTTGATAAATACTGATTGAATAAGGTTGTTTTGATTGGGTAAAAGCAAAAAACCAACCATCTGTAGCATCATTTTTTAACACCCGTAAAAAGCCATCTTGATTCCAATATTGCGCGGTATTTTTATTTGCCCACGAAGCAGTTGCAAGATCATATTGCTCAACTAAACGATTAAGTTCTTTGAGTAATAACGCATCGTTGGTGTTGCCAGAGTTTGCCCAATCTAAAATAAAGGCATTGGCAGAAAGCTGCTGTGCTGCGCCTAAAAGTTCATTGATCTCCCCACCAATATGATTACTGATTGTTTGCAGCTTGCTTGGCAGTTCTGATTCGATCATGCGTTGCTCAATAATATTCTTTGAGTTATGTAAAGACGTCAAACCAATTAATACAGCAACACAAATAGCAATGATGCTTCCAAGTGCTGTAATTTTTTGAGTAATAGAGAGATTTTGTATCGTCATGGTAGTGCTTATATATTTACAACTGAGGCAATGAGGCGATTATTCTAGCACATTATTTATTTTCGGCTATTGATGATTAATTTACATTAAAAAAGCCCACAGCAAAATGCAAGTGGGCTTGGTTTCTAACAAGTGAAAGTTCTAGGGTTATAGGGTTAAACTATTTTTTTCATTGCTGACATATAGCCACGTAATTTAGCACCAATTTTCTCAACAGGATGTTCACGCAGTGCGGTATTTATTTGAATCAAGGTTTGATTATCTACTTGATTACTCTGCTCATTTAAGCCTTTGCCAATAACATCAGTATCAATATCTTGCATAAATTCTTGTAGTAGCGGTAAACATGCATGGTTGTATAAGTAGCAACCATACTCTGCAGTATCTGAAATAGTACGATTCATTTCAAACAGCTTTTTACGTGCAATGGTGTTAGCAATTAACGGCGTTTCATGCAGTGACTCATAATAAGCTGATTCTGCAATAATACCGGCTGCAGTCATGGTTTCAAACGCCAGCTCTACGCCTGCTTTAACCATGGCTACCATTAAAATGCCGTTATCAAAAAACTCTTGCTCAGTAATTTCTACATCACCCGCTGGGGTTTTCTCAAAATGAGTTTCCGCGGTTTCAGCACGCCATTTTAGTAGGTTAGCGTCATCATTTGCCCAGTCTTCCATCATGACTCGTGAAAATGTGCCATCGATAATGTCATCTTGATGTTTGTTATACAGTGGGCGCATGATTACTTTTAATTGCTCGCTTAATTCAAACGCTTTTACTTTGGCTGGGTTTGATAGGCGGTCAAGCATATTAGTAACACCGCCATACTTAAGTGCTTCTGTGATCACTTCCCAGCCATATTGAATTAGCTTTGAGGCATAACCGGCATCAAGGCCTTTATCAATCATTTTATCAAAACATAAAATAGAGCCAGTTTGTAGCATGCCACATAAAATGGTTTGCTCACCCATTAAGTCAGACTTAACCTCGGCGATAAACGATGATTTAAGTACTCCCGCTCGATGACCACCCGTACCTGCGGCATAGGCTTTTGCTTGTGCCAAACCATGACCCTGAGGATCATTCTCTGGGTGAACCGCAATTAATGTAGGTACACCAAAGCCGCGTTTATACTCTTCACGTACTTCTGACCCCGGGCATTTTGGTGCAACCATAATAACGGTAATGTCTTCACGAACTTGCATGCCTTCTTCAACAATATTAAAGCCATGTGAATAGGCAAGGGTTGAGCCGTGTTTCATTAATGGCATGATGGCATTAACAACTGCAGTATGTTGTTTATCAGGTGTTAAGTTAAGTACTACATCGGCTGTTGGGATTAATTCTTCATATGTACCCACTTTAAAACCATTGTCAGATGCATTTAAGAATGACTGACGACGCTCAGTAATTGCTGAATCACGTAGTGTATAGGCTACATCTAAACCAGAATCACGTAAGTTTAAGCCTTGATTTAGGCCCTGAGCGCCACAGCCTACAATTAACAATTTTTTACCTTTAAGTGCAGCAACACCGTCGTTAAATTCGTCTGCGCCCATAAATTCACATTGTGCCAATTGCGCTAATTGTTCGCGTAAAGGTAAGCTATTAAAATAATTTGCCATGATAAGTTTCCTATTAATTCAGTTTGTTAGATGCATTGCTTTTGCTTTGCTTGGAATAACAATATGGAAAATCTTTTCTTGCGTAAAATGATATATTTGAATTAAAGTGTTTCATAATATGAAATACCGGTGTTGTTATGGATCATAAGCATTTAAATTACTTTTTGGCGTTGGCAAAAACGCTTCATTTCTCTCGTGCCAGTGAGTTATGCCACATAAGTGCGCCCACTTTAAGTCGTAATATTAAGCAGTTAGAAGATGAAGTAGGGGTGATGTTATTCCAGCGTGATAATCGCAGTGTAAAGCTTACCCGCGAAGGCGTTGCATTTAAGGAGTATGCCAGTGCAACACTTAGTCATTGGCAGCGGTTTAAAGCTAATTTAAACGAACCGCAACAACATATTTATGGCAATGTGAGCCTTTATTGCTCCGTTACCGCGTCTTACAGTTTTTTGCATCATATTTTAGAGCAACTGAGAGCTCAGCATCAGCATATTGAAATTACCTTAAATACGGGCGATCCCGCCTTGGCTATTAACCGAGTGTTAGATGGACATGAATCTATGGCCATTGCAGCCAGACCCAGTAAATTACCTGCACAAATTGCATTTGTAGATATTGGTTACTCGCCACTGGTATTAATTGCGCCCACTATTCAATGTCCGATCACAGAAAAACTAATCAATAACAGCGAGACTATTGATTGGTCTGAGCTTGAATTTATTGTTGCTGAACAAGGGTTTTCACGACAAAGGTTAGAGCAGTGGTGGCGAAAAAATAACGTGCAAGGAAAAATCTATGCACAAGTCGCTGGGCATGAGGCTATGGTATCTATGGTGAGTTTGGGCTTAGGCGTGGCCATGATCCCAAAAATTGTTCTCGATAATAGCCCTTTAAACGATAAAGTTCAGATTTTGGATAGCAAAGATGAGCCCCCACAAGGTTTTAAAATTGGCCTAGCGGTATTACATAAAGAATTAAATGATCCTGCTATTAGTGCACTGTGGAATATTGCACAAAATATGGGAGAAAACACAATATAGGCTTGTTGGATGATAAAAAAGTGTTAATATAAACCGCTAATATTTATGTGTTTGTTAACATCTTTGTTGTGATGTCTGAGAGTTTCAATTATGGATAATACTGCCTCACTTGCTCATTCTGCCCAGTGTTTAAAAAAAGCCATTCCACTTATGGTGAAGTACAAAATGCCAGTAACGCCAATAAACTATGCGATTTGGTACTGTTATGTACAGGGCGATAACCCGCAACTAAATACAGAGCTTGATAAAGTTATCGGTCAGCACAATACTTGCTCAGCTCAAAATGCACAGGAAATATTTGATAAATACATAAACGACGAAGAATTAGCGTTTTTTCAACAAATGTCTGAAAAATTTCATGGTACGGTAGAGCAAGTACAGTTTGACTTGAGTGACTCTATTCAGTATTCAAAAAGCTTTACTACTTCGTTAGTTGACTCACAAAATGAGTTAAAAACACTCTCTAGCATTAACTCATTTAATGAAATTCTATCTTGTGTTGAACGTCTAACAGATGAATCAATCGCAATGCAAGATTATGCTCGCGGTTTCCAAACTAAATTAGCGCAAGCATATAATGAGATAAAAGATTTAAGAGAAGCCCTCACTATGACTCAAGAAGCGGTTGATAAAGATTCACTAACGGGGTTATTTAATCGCGGTAAGTTTGATACTGACATAGTCGAGTTTTGTGTTCATGCATCTTCACAAGATGAGCAATCTAAGTTAGCCGTGTTAATAATGTTCGATATTGATCACTTCAAGCGTTTTAATGACGATTTTGGTCACCAAAAAGGCGACGAGGTACTCAAACTTGTCGCTCAGAAAGTTCAAAATTGTGTGCAAGAACAATATAATGCGTATCGTTTCGGTGGTGAAGAATTTTGTATTACAGGTTACTTTGATAGCATTAATGATGCGATGACATTTTGCAATCAGTTGCGTTTGAGTATTGCTAAATTAACTATTCGTAAAAAAGAAGATAGCGATAATAAACGTAATATCTCAGCAAGTTTTGGTATTGCTTTAATGGAGCCTTTTAGTAAAAGCTGTTTATTAGTAGAAAAGGCTGATAGAGCACTTTATTTGGCTAAAACCCATGGTCGAAATCGAGTTGAAATAGCCGCTAATTTGTAAACGTGTTCCGTTTGTATCAAATTTGTTAATGATTGTAACCCTCTAGAGCTTGTACTTATACTACTTGCTACTATAGGGTCAAAGCCACTTTATAAACTAGTGAATAACCCCATGGTGTTATATCTGAGAATAAAAATATGCATTTTATTGGCGTTGTTTAGCGCTAATGCCTTTGCTCAGACGCAGCAACACATCTCTACTGATGAGCTTAAAATTAGTGTCAGCTTAGGGGGGGGAGTGATTAGTAACCCTTTACATGGTGCAGACAACATTCCTTTGGTGGTGGTTCCACAAGTGGCTTATTATGGCCAAAATTGGTTTTTTGATAACGGTCGTTTAGGCTATTCTTTTATACAAAGTGATACGCATAACATTAGCTTTGTGTCAGAAATTAACCCAGAATCACGATTTTTTATTGACTGGCACCCGCAAAATATATTCCCGCTCACAGCAACGGCTAATAACGAAATATTAGAATCGCAACACATTGAATCTCCTCGCCAGATTAATATCAATAATATTCAAAAAAGACGAGTGGTGCTGGATGCCGGCGTCAGTTATGTTTTTGTAAAACAACAACAGGTATTTTCTGCGCAATTATTGCATGACGTAAACAGTGTTTATAATAGCTTCAGGGGCTCGCTACAATGGCAATACCATTTTGATCTTAAGGTGTTAGAACTTAAATCGACCTTAGGCGTAAACTACAAATCAGCACAACTAAATAACTACTTTTATGGCTTAAACAATACAGAATCTTTATATGGTGAAATAGAAGTTGGTAGTAGCTGGCAACCTTATGCTAAAATCGACGTCCGTTGGCCGGTAGGTAAAGCCAACGCACTTCGTTTTCATTTAGCATATTATGACTATTCAGCAATGGATAGCAGTCCGCTCTTTGAACATGACTATTCAATGACCGCCTTTATAGGATTCGAACATACATTTTAATATGAAGTGTTTTATGTTGGTTGTGTTTGCAGCTTCATTTTTTAGCAACCTAAGTGTTGCAAAAGCCTCTTCACTTAACGTATCACCCAAAGTCTGTGTGGTTTCCGAACAACAAGAATTTTGTGATCTTGAGTTAAAATTTAAGTGGCAACTGTCTGAGCCAAGTGATGTGTGTTTATACCAGCAAGATACCCAATTGCAATGTTGGCAAGGGGTAAAAAAAGGGCAATTTAGTTATAAAGCGCGTGTTCAGGTGGAGACCATATACTCCCTGATTAATCCCCTTACAGGTGTGTCATTAGCGAGTGTGCAAGTAGAAGTGCAAACTGCATACGCTAAGAAAAAACATCGGCTACGCTCACCTTGGAGCTTTTTTTAATTTAGGAGCAGTAAATGCCAAAGATATTACTTGTTGAAGATGACTTAGGGTTGCAACAATTAACCAAAGACTATCTTGAGCATAATGGCTTAGAAGTTGACGTATTAGAACGCGGTGACGAAGTGTTTCCTTATCTGAGTGAAAACCATGTTGATTTAATCATTCTAGATGTGATGCTGCCAGGAAAAGATGGCTTTAGTGTGTGCCGTCAAGTGCGCGACAAATACACCTTACCTATTTTAATGCTTACTGCAAAGGGCGAAGATTTTGACCAAGTTATCGGCTTAGAACTCGGTGCTGACGATTACGTTATTAAACCTGCAGAGCCGCGCGTACTATTGGCGCGAATTAGTGCATTATTACGCCGTGGACAGCCTAGCGTAAAAGCCATAGAAGAGCTTAAGTTTGGTGACTTATCAATAGATAAAACTAGCCGTATTGTAAAGCTAAGTGGTGTTGAAATCGTATTAACCTCACATGAGTTTGAATTGCTGTGGTTATTAGCTTCAAATGCAGGAGAAGTGCTCAGCCGAGAACACGTGCACCAACATATGATTGGACGTGAGTACGATGGGCTAGATCGAACCGTTGATGTACGTGTGTCTCGAATTCGTAAGAAGCTTGGTGATAACAGTGATAAACCATACCGTATTAAGACAGTGTGGGGACAAGGCTATTTATTTGTATCAGATGCGTGGGACATGTAATTAATGCAAGGTATTAGGCTAGGTTAATGGGAAAGCTATTTATTAGCCTTTACGTGTATATTATTGCTTCTTTGTTTATTGCCAGTGGTGTTATAGAGCAGCTTTGGCCGTATGATGAATCTGAGCAACATGTTTTGTTAGATAATGAATTTGGGCAGTCGTTATGGCTGCTTTCTCAAACTGCAGATGGTCTTGAGCAGCTAAAGCATAATTTTGATAGCCAAGTTATCGCCCAACAAGATTTGGTTCTCCCTCCTGAGCAGCAAACACAATTAGCTCAAAATAATTACCTTTACTTGTACGATAAGCAGCAACGTATTGTTTGGTATGTCACTTTAAATAACTCTCAGTTATTACAAGTAGGTCCTGTAGGTGTTAAAGCTAAAAACACTGGGACCGTGATACCTTATTTATTAGTTTTATTTATTATTAGCTTACCGATAGGGTTATGGAGCTTATTGTTATGGCGAGATTTTGCCAAGCTCAGTCAAGCCTGTGAAGCGGTCGGTGGGGCGCAAGATTTTCAATTAAGCGACAGCTCTAAATCATTCTTTTTACCCATCACTGATACATTAAAAGTAATGCAGCAACGGATAGAGTTTTTACTGAGTGCTCAACAAGAACTGACCTCATCAGTGTCACATGAGTTCAGAACACCATTAGCCCGTTTGAAGTTTGCAATCGCAATGTTAGAGAGTAAAGTTCAAGATGGCAAAGCACAGCACTATTTATCTGATATGCAAATGGATATTCATGAGCTGGAATCCTTGGTATCAGAAATGTTGGAATACGCTCGTTTAGATACACAGCAACCAAGCTTGCAATTGGTTCCCTGTGATATCGTCGCATTAATTAAAGCTAATATCGAAAAAGTAACTTTTGATACACCTATTAAATTAACCACAACGTTACCGAGTCAATTTATAAACGTATGTGATAGTCATTTCATGTCGCGAGTGCTACAAAATTTAATTAGTAATGCACTGAAACATGCTACGCAAACTGTGCATATTAGTTTAACTGCCAACGCCGAAAAGTTATTTCTGGTGATTGAAGATGATGGCCCAGGTATTGCGGATGCTGAACGTGAGAAAGTGTTTAAACCTTTCACCCGTTTAGATAAAAGCCGTGATAAAAAAACCGGTGGGTTTGGATTAGGGCTAGCAATTGTAAATAAAATTATTAGTTGGCATAAAGGGCAGTGCAAGATTGAAGACTCACCACTGGGTGGGGTTAAGTTTATTATCACCCTCGACAACTAAATCCCAAACAATAAAAAAGCGCCATAAAGGCGCTTTTTTGCGGTTTAAAACCAAAAAATCAACAAGTAGCAAATAGATAGACAGACCACTTATAAAAAAGTTCTATTTTATTTACTATTTTTTTCTAGTAGTGGCATCAGCATTTGCTCTAAACCATTAAGCTTCACTTCGTACATCATAGCGAGCTGAGAGCCAAGCTTGCTATCAGAAAAGCCTTGCTGTTTAAACCACACTAAGTAAGGCTCAGGCAGTAAAAGTAAAGGGCGTCCTGCATATTTGCCAAATGGCATAATGGTGTTAATCGCGATTTTTAGTTGTTGAGGATCCATTACTGACATCTTTTATAAATAATGGGGATAAGTGTAAGGGATTTTAAGGAAATAAAATAGGCTGTAACGGGCAAGTAACAGCCTATTGATAGAGGGAGTAGGCCCTCTAATTTGAGAATCTTATTGGTCACTTAAAAGCAAGGGGTCCGTTATTTGTCTTTTATAAAACACAAACTTAGGTATTAGCTTTATTCAACCAACACAGACATTTTACCTGATTTTTTCACCAATAAAATACTCAGATGTAAAGGAATGTAAATGCAATCTATTTGCATCTAAGTCCGATTACGGAAACAAGGTTTGCTTTACATGCTCCGCAAAACCGCTACCAGCCTCTAAATAAAAGTTATAAGTAGAATCTATTCCCATATCTTCTAATTCTTTTTGCTGATCGGGGTAGTTAGCAATCGCAGTTACTTGCCCTTTATAGCCTGATGCTTGTAATTGCTCTAAAGCAAAAATATTTTGCATATGCTTAGGCATAGTTAACATGACCATTTCTACATGAGAGTGATTAACGCGCTGCCAAAAATCAGGGTCGGTGGCATCGGCAATTAATACTCTGCGTCCACGTTTAATATGTTTATCGACCACCTCAGGTTTAATATCAATACCTGCAACTACATCAGGGTGAGTTGCGTTTATTGTTTCATAGGCACCAGTGCCAATTCTACCCATACCAAAGATCACTATTTTCGTATCATTTAAGTTTACAGGAAGCTCTTCTGCTAAGCGGGTCTTGCTTTCAAACTTCAATAAGAGGCGTTCAATTTTAACGTACAGCTCGTTAGAGCGTTTATTTAAAGGGGAGGCAATCACAAATGTAATTGATACGGCAATCGCGATAACCGCGAGCCATTCAGAGGTAACCATGCCGCTAGATGCAGCAACGGCACAAACAATTAAGCCAAACTCACTAAAGTTAGCCAAACTAAATGCGGTGAGCAAAGAGGTACGAGCTCGCAGTTTAAATAAATTAGTTAGTATGTAGTAAAGCAGCGTTTTAATAGGGATAATTAATACTAAAATTAAAGCAACGACTAAAGAGTGGGCAGTAAGCTCTGCACTTAAACCAATACTTAAGAAAAAGCCAACCAGTAGTATGTCTTTTAGGCTAAGCAGTGATTTAGACAGCTCACCAGCTTTTTTGTGAGGAGCGAACATCATGCCAATGATCAATGCGCCTAAATCGCCTTTTAATCCTGCGAATTCAAAGGCATTGTACCCAGCTACTAATGCAAAGAAAAAGCCAAATAGCGGCAGTAACTCACCGTGTTTAGAGCGGTTTAAAACCCAGTACATAATTGGGCGAAACAAAGGTAGTGCAACAATTAACCCTAAGGCCCAAATGTTCGGTACTTTACCTGTACTGACCGCTAAGAATATGACTGCAAATATATCTTGCATAACCAAAATACCAATGGCTATTTTACCGTGCAAACTTGCCATTTCACCGCGTTCTTCAAGTACTTTTACAGCAAATACCGTACTCGAAAAACTTAAAGCAAAGCCGACTAACAATGCACTTTGCCAGCTTAAATCGACAAATAATGGCAGTGCGAATACACCAAGCAGCAACATGAAGCCACTAAACAATGCGCTACTTAAAATAATATGTATGGTGGCAGGAGCCCACACTTGTGGTTTTATAAGGTTAGCAATTTTTAGTTTGAGGCCAATACTAAAAAGTAGCAGTGTGACCCCTAAAGAGGCAATCGTTTCGAGTAGCTCCGTGCTTTTGTAACCCGCTAAATTAAGAATAAATCCGGCCATAAGAAAGCCGATAAGCGGCGGTAATTTTAGCTGATATATACCAAAACCGCAGACGAAGGCGGTAGCAAAATAAATTAGTTCCATAGTTATTAGTATCACTGCACTTGGCATTGTAGTGTAGCGAAAAACAATGCTTATTGACAATTTATCTACTTATTTCCTACTGCTAATTGGCTGATAGTGAGTATTTATCACCTGATTGCTAAAACACCTTTATGTATGCATAAAAGCGGCTGTAAAGTACAAAAAACACACATAAATGGCTGGTTTTATGGTAAACAGCATGTAAATAGCAGTTTTTCGCTGACAAGCGCTTTTAAATGTGGTTAAGATGCCATAACGAAGGAGTTTAAGTGTAAGCAAACAAGTGTATTGCTTAGCTTAAGGAGAAAATATGTTTAAAAAGATTTTAGCATCGGTAGGCATTGGTGCCGCCAAGGTGGATACTATTTTAGAAACCGAGCATCTTCAGCCTGGCCAACTATTCAATGCACAAATTGTTATTAGTGCAGGTGATGTAAGTCAAGAAATTGCGGGTTTAGATTTAATGTTAGTTACTCGGGTTAAAGTAGCCAGTGAAGACGGTGATTACTTTACTAATCATGTTATTGATCAATGGCGCATAACTGACATTGGTACTGTTGAGCCTGGTGAAGTTAAAACTATCCCATTTGAAGCCCGTTTGCATTCAGAAACACCAATTACTGAAATTAATGCCGGTTATAACCAGTCTTATGTGTGGTTAGAAACAGGGCTTGATATTGACCTTGCGCTTGATCCAACAGATAAAGACCATTTGCACATCTATCCGAATGAAGCAGTTAAAACCTGTATGCAAGCAATGGAGAAGCTAGGATTTAGTTTAGTTAAAGCAGATGTAGAGCAAGGCCATTTACGTGCATCTACTTTTCAATCTGTGTCTGGGTGTTATCAAGAGCTTGAATATCAACCAAATAGTCGCAGCTTATTTGGCATAAAGGAAATTGAACTGTCGTTTATTCCTGAAGCGCATAAAACGCATGTACTGATTGAGTTAGACAGAGCATTTAGAAGTGACGGTTATGTCGATTTAACTATCGAGCATGATCATGTTAACTTATCTCAGTTATGTGATCAGTTAGAGCGATTATTTGCTTAATAAGATTATGGGGCCTTTTAGTAAGGCCCTGTAATAATAAAAGGTGTTTAAATGGCGTTTAAATGTGAGCCATTCTCTGCGCTCGACTCCCAAACCCTGTTTGCAATAATGCGTGAACGTGTTGACGTATTTGTTGTAGAACAAGCGTGTCCTTACCCCGAACTTGATGATGTGGATATTGCAGATGCTACTCGCCACTTGTATTCACTCAATAGGCAAACAGTAAATGCCTATGCCCGTTGTTATGAAAAAGATGCACAGTATAGTGCGATAGGGCGCGTTTTAGTTGCTCAATCACAGCGCAGCTCTGGTTTAGGCAAAGAATTAGTTAGCCAGGCTATTGCCTGTTGTAGGACTCAGTGGCCTACTCGTGATATTTATATAGGCGCACAAACCTACCTACTAAATTTTTATCGCTCATTTGGTTTTGAGTGTGTTGGGGAGGAGTACCTAGAAGATGGCATACCCCATCAAGATATGATTTTAAAGCAGTAAGATAATTTTCAGTATAACAAGAGCCGTTATACGCGGCTCTTTTTATACTTAATACGCTGCAGCCGTTTGTTTTGCGCTTTTATTGTTTATTTGTATAAAGCTAAGCCACCACATAAATAACCCGCCTAAAAATAATGCTCCTGCAACATACCCGGTTTGATTTGGTTGTGCCCCCTGTGCAATAGCAATGCCGCCTACCCATGGGCCAATTGCATTAGCAATATTAAAAGCACATTGTACGAGAGCACCAATCATGGCATGGCCATTGGGCGATACATCCATTAACAGTGTTTGCACTAAAGTAGAAAGCCCTAAGCTACAGCCAATAAAAAAGATCACCAGATAAAGTAAGTAAATATTATAGCTGGCACTTACATATGCAAATGCAAAAATAATAGTTGAGGCAAGGGTTAGTCCCGTGGTTTTAATTGCCGATTTATCGGCTGCTTTTCCTAGTATGTAATTACCGAGTGTGGAGCCAATACCAAACATCACCATCGCAATTGAAATAGTATAGGCGGGTGATTGGGTTACATCTAAAATAGTGTCGGCCACGTAGGTATAAATACAAAATACGCCACCAAAACCAATAATAACAATACCCAAAATAGACCAAACCAGTTTATTTTTTAATACCCCTAACTCGTTTAGTAAATTAGATTTTTGAGTATTTTTAACATTGGGTACCACGTAATAAACAAAAATAAAGGCAATAAACGCCAGTACACCTGCCCCGGCTAAACAATAGCGCCAACTCAAATTTTGCCCAACGAGCGTTACTACAGGTACACCTACAATGGTTGCGACTGTCAGCCCCATAAATACTTTTGACATAAAGCTAGCACGCTTTCCAACAGGCGCTATATCTGAGGCCAATAATAAGGCTGCGCCAAAATATGCGCCATGGGGTAAACCACTTAAAAACCGAAACAGTACAAGTTGCTCTAATGAGCTAGCTAAGGCGCTTAAGCTATTAGCAATACACATTAAACTTAAAAATAGTAACAGCGCTTTTTGTTTACGCATGTTTGCTGTTGCCAACATTAAAATAGGCGCGCCAACAACCACTCCAAGAGCATAAGCACTAATGGCATAACCACTTTGTGATGGGGTACTACCAAATGCTTCACTAATTAATGGCAACATAGGCATCATAGAAAATTCAGATAAACCCAAAATAAAGGTGCCTAGCGCAAGTACAACTAAAATAGCGGCTCTATTGGGCTGACTCGACGGCGATGTAGTATCAACGGCCATGTAAAATCCTTGAAGGTATTGAATAAAATTTAATAGCAAACAAAACGCCTGTACGTTTAAAAAATACAACACACACGTTTATTTAAAATTGAATATGGGAATGAGGAATAAAGAGACTGACATTTTAAATTAAAAGCCTCCTCCCGTCATGGTCTAAACCATAGTTTAAGATGAATAAAATTTAACTTAAGCAAACGAAAGGCTGGTTTATATGGGCTTGCAAGCCACTCGCTCATTAAAAACAAGATATGTTAGATTTAAATGTAATGTTAACTTGACTTTTTGTATGGTATGAATGATATTTGTAAAGTAAGCGTTACTTTTGAAACAGGATTAAAGCAATGAAAACAGAATTAAATTTAAAACAACGCCAAATTAAAAATACTAGCTACTTGGTTAAATGTACCTTGATTTGGTTACTCACCTTAGCGTTATGTAGCTTTGGCCCGACATTAATTTGGGATCGCGCCGAGATAATTAGCGGCTTTTTTATAGTTGTAAATGTAATAGCCGGCATTGTAATGATTTTGGCTAACAAACGTTACTTACAGGGGATGGATGAGCTGATGCAAAAAATACATCTCAGTGCCATGGGGTTTACCCTAGGTGCAATATTGGTAGGTGGGCTTGCGTACACTAATTTGCAATTGAGTGGCTTAATTGATTTTAAAGCACAGATACCCGATTTAATGTTTTTAATGGGAGCAGTGTATTTAATTAGCGTGTATGTACTTAACAAACACTATTGTGCAGGTGATGAATGAAAAACCGATTAAAGGTATTAAGAGCCGAGCATAACTACACCCAAGCAAGGTTGGCCGAGCTGCTAGATGTTTCTCGCCAAACTATTAATGCGATTGAAAAAGGTAAGTTTGATCCCAGCTTGCCACTGGCCTTTAAGGCAGCAAGGTTGTTTGAGTTAAAAATAGAAGATATTTTTGACGACGAACAGGGTTAAAAATTAACAAAGTGCGACAATATGTCGCGCTTTTTAGATTGCTACAGCACGTATAATTTACCCACAAAAATTTTGTGGTAAATCAATAATGACTGATAAAAAAAATTCTTTAACCTCTTATTTATTATCCCCTTTAGCGCTTGTTATAAGTAGCGTATTATCGCCAGTTGCTTTTGCAGATGACACCTCAATTGAAGTGATTGAAGTGCACGGCCAAGCACAAAATAAACACCTATCATTAGGCTCGTCTGAATCGCTATTAACCGATATAGGAGTGGACTTTTCAGCCGCTGGTGGTATGGCCAATTTACCTGTTTTAAATGGTTTAATGGGCGATAGAGTGGCGGTACTGGTTGATGGGGCGCAAATCACCGCCGCCTGTGCTAACCAAATGAACCCGCCACTGTCTTATATTTCAGCCAATCAAATTAGTAGCTACAAAGTGGTTGCAGGTGTTTCTCCAGTAAGCGCGGGAGGCGATAATATTGCAGGTGTGATTGCTGTTAATTCTATTTCACCTCAGTACAGTGAAAGTAGCGAACTTGCATGGCATTCAGGTTATGTGTCAGCCCAGTACAACACCCTTGATAACGCCAAAAAGGTCGGCGCAGGTATGCGCATTGCCAGCGATGTACTGAGTTTTAATTATCAAGGTGCTTATAGCGATGCTAACAGTTATGAAGATGGTAACGGCGGTTTAGTGCTCGATACCCTATACCGCGCGCAAAACCATAGTTTAAGTGCTGCCATGCGCGATGATAAGCAACAATTAGTGGTTAAGCTAAGTCATCAAAAAATACCCTATCAAGGCTTTGCTAATCAATATATGGATATGACAGATAACACCAGCTATGGTGCTGTGGCCCAGTATAAGCGCACTTTTACAAACAGTGAGCTTGAAGCGCAGTTAAATTGGCATAACGTAAAGCATGAAATGGGGTTTTTTAGCGCAGAAAAACCCGGAAAAATGCCCATGAAAACCGACGCCGAAGATATAAGCACCCAGTTAAAATGGCGACTAGCGCTTGATAACAACAGCCAGTTACTACTCGCGCAAGAGTATCACCACATGAAATTAGATGACTGGTGGCCTGCAGTTGAAGGCTCAATGATGATGGGACCAAATGACTATAACAATATTAATAATGGCCGACGTCAGCGTATTGCAGTGCTTGCTGAATATGAAAGCCAACTAAGTACTCGCTGGTGGGTAAATGCAGGCATTCGATTTGAAAATGTAATGACCAACACTGATGATGTACAAGCATATAATGCAGGCATGGCTGCAATGAATGCGATGGCCATGGCGATGCCAAGTGATGCAATGGCGGCTAAAAAGTTTAATAACCAAAACAAAAAACAAACAGATAATTTAGTTGATGCAAACGTGCTGATTAATTATCAACTAAGCAATAACGACGAACTACAAATTGGCTTAGCCCGTAAAAATCGTGCGCCTAATTTATACGAACGCTACAGCTGGGGCGTAGGTAATATGGCCACCACTATGATTGGATGGTACGGCGATGGCAACGGCTATATTGGTAATATAAGCCTTAAACCAGAAACTGCGCACACGCTTAGCAGCACGTACACCCGCATGGCAAAAGATGACAGCTGGCGTATAAGTGCTAACGCGTGGGTGAGCGACGTGAATAACTATATTGATGCCAACATAGTAAGAAGCTTTAACCGCACAGCGCTTGCTGCCAATACCCGTAATGTACTTATGTTCAATAACGTAGATGCCAGGCTTTATGGTGTAAAGCTAGATGCGGTTTTAGCACTGCACGAGTCTAAGCAGTATGGTAGCTGGTCGTTAAAAGCTAATATTACCAACACCCGTGGTAAGCGCGACGATACTAATCAGCCGCTTTATCAAATTAAGCCGCTGCAAACCCAATTTGCCATTAACCAGCAAGTTGGCCGCTTTGAAAACGCACTCACGTGGCAGTGGGTCGATAGTAAAACTCGCGTAGATAGCAACCGGCTAGAAAACCAAACTGAGCAGTACCATTTACTTAATTTAAGCTCAAAAGCCAGTTGGGATGCATTGACCGTAAGTGTTGATATTACCAATCTGCTTGATGAGTATTATAAATTACCACTTGGTGGTGTAAGTATTGCAGAATTTAAACAAGATATGTCGCAGGGCTTTAATCAATTAGCTGGGCAGGGGCGCTCAATAAATTTAGCCATGAGTTACGCGTTTTAAGATGATAGAGTAAGTTAGTATAAGCCGTCAGATTCGATTTTAGGTTAATCGAGTCTGACGGTTTATTGCTATTAATTTTTAAGTTTGCTTGTGACAAAATTCTATAAACTGCTTTAACAGCGGGTTTTTGTACTTGTCTTTATGCATCACTAACCAAAACTGCCTTTGCATGGGGTGGTTTAAATTAAGCTGTGTAACACGGCCATCTTTTAGGGCATATTGCGCAGCAAGTGATGATAAACATCCTAACCCCAAGCCATTTGCTACACAGTTTATAAGCGCTTCAGTGGTATTGAGCTCTACGCTTTGCGTCCAATTTTTAATTTGTGGCGCAAGGCTATGTAAAAAGAAGGAACGCGAGCCTGAACCAGTTTCTCTTAATACCCATTGGCTACTATTAAAGTCGTTAAAGCTAAGTTGCTTTTTTGCAGCCAATGGGTGGCTTATTGGCGCAATAATACACATGGCGTCATGGCTAAACACATTAGAGACTAAATCGCTTTGGTGGGCTTGGCCCTCAATAAGTGCTATATCGAGCTCGTAATCTATAAGTTTTTGACAAATAAGCGTCGAATTGGAAATCAGTATTTGTTGCGAGTAATGCTGTTGCTGCGCTCTAAAGTTGCTTAACAAAGCAGGCAATACATGATTACCAATCGTGTCGCTGGCACCAATTTTTAAAGTTCCGCTGGCAGGAACGTTGTCTAAAAATAAGTTATCGATAGTATTTGCCCGATTTAATAGTTCATCAGCAAGGGGCAGTAGTTTTTGCCCTTCTTGATTTAATAATAACCGGTTATTTACACGATCAAATAATGGATGGCCTAACTGCTTTTCAAGTTCGCTAAGCGCCATACTCACCGCCGCTTTAGATAGAAACAATGATTCAGACGCTGCTGTAAGGGTGCTGTGCTGGGTTATGCCGACAAATACTTTAAGTTGCTTAAGTGAAATATTCATTATGCTATGTTTAGTTTACCTGAACCTGTGTTCTATATAATTAGATTTAACTTAACAAAATGCAAGCGTAAACTTCTCTGTAAGTTACAACCACAGGGTGGAATAGAGATGTTTAAACATATAAAAACAAAAGTATCTGGTGCACCAACACCAATGGGCGGTTTGGCATTAGGTATTGCCAGCCTAGGTTGGGCTTGGGAGAGTATGTTTAGTCTAAATGGCGTAGCACAATATACCGGTGCCGCTATTGCGAGCGTGTTATTGCTATTGTTAACTCTTAAGTTTTTACTGCATCCTCAGCTGCTTAAAGCCGATTTAGCCCATCCGGTTGTGGGAAGTGTGGTGCCTACTTTTGCTATGGCTACTTTAGTGGTGTCTAATTCTTTAGGGCAGTTTTACTCCCTTGCGGGAGATGTGCTTTGGGTTGGTGCATTTTTATTACATGTGGTGTTTTTAATCAGCTTTATTGCTCATCGCGTGATTGAATTTAAAATTGAGCATATGGTGCCAAGCTGGTTTGTACCGCCGGTTGGGATCATTGTTGCCGATGTCGCGTTTTCAGGGAATCCGGCTCTGCTATTTTTAGCACAAGGGGCGCTTTATTTTGGCATGCTGATGTATGCAGTTATGTTGCCTATGATGATTTACCGGATCATTTTTGCTGCGCACATTCCAGATGCTGCACAACCTACACTGGCTATTTTAGCGGCGCCAGCAAGTTTATCGTTAGCTGGTTACTTTACAGTTATCAGCGAGCCGTCACCGGTTATTATTGGCTTGTTATTTGGAATTGCGGTACTGATGACCTTTATAATTTACGTCGCATTTTTTAAATTACTGCGCCGTCCATTTTGCCCAGGTTACGCTGCGTTTACTTTCCCTATGGTTATTGGTGCTACTGCGTTATTTAAACTTGCCGCATGGATGCATGCAGAGGGTATTGATTTGCAGTTTGTTAAGCAAATACAGTATTTAGCAACGTTTGAACTGATTGTGGCAAGTGGGGTAGTTTGCTATGTGGCGGTTCGTTATTTGGCTCACTTTAAGCTTTTTAACACCCAATTTAAGCCTCTCACCCTATCGCAATAACAATTAAACGCTTGTTTGCACTACTTCGTTGGCCGCTTGCTCAATTGCTTGTTCGGCATCTTGCTCAGCAAGCTTTGCGCGTTCAGCTTTTGAAACATAAGCCGGTTTGTTGCTTTTATGCAGCTTGGCATTAGCACGCTTATCTTTGTTATTAAATTTTGTAATGATCTTTTTTCTGCGATTCATGATTCACCTCGTAATTTTGAGCTGCGCATTATACAGGCATCTTGTTCAAAGCTGTTAGACAAATTATAAGCTTTGCTTGTGGGTTTGCCTCAAAGCGCTGTTTGTCACTTTACAAGGAGGTTATAATTAGTGTTCTTTGTTGTTAATTAAATGGAATCTGTTTTGAACAAGCTAGCTTTAGCAAGTATTGCCTTATGTGCATTTAGCGCTCATGCACAATTAAATAAACACAGTGAAAGCGTGGCCGATTACGCAGTTAATAACTATCAAAATGCACAGGTGCATACGCTTACTAATTTAGTATCGTTTCCTACGGTTAATAAAAGTGAGATCAGCGCACCACAAAACTCCGACTTTATAGGCTTTAAAGCGCTATTAAAAATGAAAGCCGCTGAACTTGGCTTTGACTACCAAGATTTAGGCTATACCGTACTCATAGGCATGGGTGAGCAAAAAGAAAAAGTAACCATAGTGACTCACGGTGATGTACAACCTGCAAACGCCAGCAAATGGAAACAAAGCCCATTTATTATTGATACCTCAGAGCCGGGTAAATTAGTTGGCCGAGGTACCGAAGACGATAAAGGCGCTATAGCCACCGCTTTATATGCGATGAAAGCCATAAAAGATAAAGGCATAACCCTTGATAACCGCATTGAGCTGATGGTTTATTTGGCCGAGGAGTCTGATTGGGGGCCGTTAACTGAGTTTATGAAAACCTATGAGCAACCAAAGTATGCGATAACCATTGATGCCTCATACCCTGTAGTGGTTGCTGAAAAAGGCTGGAGCTTAATTGCGCCAACATTTGATGCAACATCACCACAAACAGGTGTGTATGTCAGCAATGTAACGGGTGGTGCCTTTGCTAGCCAAATCCCTGAAGATGCCAGCTTAACTTTGCATAATGCGAGTCCTGAATTGGTGGCTCAATTAAAACAAACAGCCAAGGTTCTTAAGCAAGTAGAATTTACCTTTGATGATCAAACAGATGGAACTTTAATTAGTGTTAAAGGCATGTCGGCTCACTCATCTGAGCCAGAGTCAGGTGTTAACGCCATTGCTTATTTGGCTGAACTATTTAAAGCCGTTGAGCTTGAAAACAACAGCGATGGGCAGCTCATTAAGTTTGTAAATCAGCTAATTGGCCTAGATATTCACGGTAAACAGTTTGGTGATATTGCGTATAAACATGACTTTATGGGGCCAATGACGGTAGCGCCCACAGTTATTGAACGAGACGGTAATAACCTAACGTTAGCGGTTAATGCTCGTCGTCCTATGGGTAAAGAGGCTGACTTACTAAAACAGCAAATTAATAGTGCGCTTACTCAATGGCAAGCTGATAATAAAGTAACATTAGCCAATGTTAAAACCACCATTGGTACACCCATGTTACTTGATGACGCGCCCCATGCGCAGAAGTTACTTGATATTTTTAAACACTTTACTGGCGATCAAGACGCAGATTTTGTCTCTATTGGTGGTGGTACCAACGCTAAGTTATTTGATAATGCCGTATCGTTTGGTCCATCAATGCCAGGTAAACGCTACACCGGTCACTCAGAGCATGAATTTATTACGCTTGAGCAACTAGCACTTAATTTACGTATGTACACCGCAATGATGATAGAGCTGGGAAACATGTAATTAACCAATAGCAAAAACTAAAAAACCGCCATGATGGCGGTTTTTTATAACAACTAAATGTTATTGAAAATTAACGCCTGGTAAGCACTCAAACCCAGGTTTTGCAAACAAGTAGCCTTGCATTAATTCAATGCCGACACTTTTTAACCAGTGATACTCTTCAACTGTTTCAATACCCTCAGCTAACGCCATTATGTTCAGTTCTTCAAACATATTTAAGCAGTTACGCACAATCGTTTGGCGTTTTGTGTCTTTGTCGATATCGCGTATAAGTGCCATATCGAGTTTAATAATATCTGTTTGAAAGTCAGCTAGTAAGTTTAATCCAGAATAGCCTGAGCCAAAGTCATCGGTAGCTGTTTTAAAGCCTAATTCTTGGTAGTAGCTTACAACCCGCTCAACGTGGCTGCTGTCTTCTATTTTTTCAACTTCAGTAAATTCAAACATAATATTAGTTGTAGGGAAATTGTACTTTTTAGCCGCTTCTAGGGTAGTGCGAATACAGCGCTCAGGCTTATAAATAGCGTTGGGTAAAAAGTTAATGCTTAGCATGGTGTTTATGCCTAGCTTAGAGGCAAGTGCAATGGCTTTAATTCTACATAGTTGGTCAAAGGTATAGCGGTTGTCGTCGTTTACTTGGGAAATAATAGAATAAGCCGACTCATTATTTAAACCACGAACCAGTGCTTCATAGCCATAAATAGTGCTGCTCTGGCAATTTATAATAGGCTGAAATGCCATAGTAAAGTCAAAATCTAGTTCGCTAGAATCAGCGCAGTTGCTACAAGATACTTTTTCGCAACTTTGTGATTTCTCGTTCATGCATCCACCTTTGAATTTAACCCACACTTAAAGGTGGTTAAGTTTCTTGTAATCCTAACAAAGTATTGAGATTTTACATAATTATATTAGCGAACATTAATATAACTCATAATAAAGTTTTTATTTAATTCATGAAAAATTAGCAGTAAGGTTATGCTAAAACATAATCTTACTGCTACGCAAAAAGTATAATTGGTTTACAAAATTAGTTAAGTGTTGCCGTTAGCTTTATGCTGGTATTGAGTAATTTTGAAATGGGGCAGCCTTTTTTGGTGTCTTCACACAGGGCTTGAAATTGCTCATTGGAAATATCAGTAATTTTTGCATTAACTACCAATTCAATTTCACTCACCGCAAAGCCATCGTCTACTTCATCTAAGCTTACTGTTGCTTTGGTGCTTATATCGTCAGCAGTAAAACCTGCTTCGCCTAACGCCAATGATAACGCCATGCTAAAGCAAGCACTGTGGGCTGCACCAACTAGCTCCTCTGGGTTAGAGCCGTGCTTATCTTCAAAGCGAGTATTAAACCCATACGGCTGGTTATCGAGAGCACCACTTTGAGTTGATATAGTGCCTTTACCACTTTTAATATCGCCAGACCAATTTGAGCTTGCCGTTTTTTTAATTGTCATCATGTTCTCCTTGTTGCGATTAATGTAAATTTTTCAGCATTGATATCAGTTGTATGTAAAATAATCCGATAATTGCTTAAAAATGTACGTAGTAACATGGAGGCTGCAAGATAAACGCCAATCTCTATTTGCTACGTTTACATCGCTCAGAACAATAAATAACGTTATCCCAGTCTCGTTGCCATTTTTTACGCCACGCAAACGGTTTATTACACACAGGGCATATTTTTTCAGGTAGGGTTAGTTTTTTATGTGCCATAGTTATTTGCCTGACTGCTTTTTGGATTTACGTACCGAGGGAGTGATGGCTACATGTTTTTTTAGTATGGCATGAATAGCACGTTTAACATCGCTACGCTCTCGGTATTGCCACAATCGCTCGCGTGCCTCTTTAGATGCTCGAGTTAAATCAAGCATCGGCTCTGGGTAATCTTCACCAAGTTTAAAGTCGTTAAATAACGCTTCCATTGGCGTTTGTTGCCAGGGTTGATGTAAATATTCAATGGGGAGCTTTTCAAGTTCGGGGCACCATTTTTTTATAAATGCGCCGGTTGGGTCTTGATCTTCAGATTGTTTAATGGGGTTGTAATGGCGAATAGTATTAATGCCAGTAACCGATGCCTGCATTTGTATTTGCGGATAATGAATACCTGGCTCAAAGTCTAAAAAGTAATTAGCCAGCGGAAAACTTGCCTGTTGCCAGCTGATGTTTAAATGATGGGTTACAAAGCTCACCAGCATAGCGCGCATTCTAAAGTTAATATAACCGGTGGCTTTTAAACAGCGCATGCAGGCATCAATAATAGGAATACCGGTTTGCCCCTGTGCCCAGCGTTCAATATCGCTAGTAACCTTAGCGTCATCACGATACGGAAATGCATGGTAACCCGGATTTAAGGCTTTAAATTCCATGCTGCATTCGCTTTCAAACTTTTGCATAAAATGGCAATGCCAATGCAGGCGAGATACAAACGCAGCAAGCGGACGCTTCCAGCCTTTTTTATCGGGATGGGTTGAATGGTATGCGTCTATCGCCATTTGATACACCTGCCTAAGACTAATATTGCCCCAGGCTAAATAGGGCGAAAGCCTAGAGCAATGCGTGCGGCTCAAGCTTGGGCTAGAGATCCCTTTTTGATAGCCTTTACCGCGCTCGGCAAAAAAACTGTGCATAACATCGCGGGCAAGTCGCGGCCCTCCATATTGAAAGTTGTCATCGTCAGCTGTGTAACTGTCTGGTAATTCTGGCGATTGGTAGTGTGTGAGTGTCACTGTTTTAATGTGTTTCCAATCTGGGATGGCAATTGGCGCTTGCATTGTTTGTTGCCAGCATTCATTCCAATTATTGCGATTTTTTTTACCCCGAATGACAGCCCCCGTTGGCGACTCTAACCAGTTAACCTGATTATGTTGGCACCATGCTTTAATCGCTTTATCGCGCTCAAATGTATTATTTAAGCCGATTTCTTGGTGACTAAAGAGATTAATTATTTCAAACTGGGTGAGTAGCTCTTCAAGCAACGACTGCATATTTTGTTTAAATATGTACACGCAGCTATTAAAGCGTTCAAGTTGTTGGTTTAAATCACATAGTGACTGATACACAAAGCGCCAATGTCGCTCGTTATAATGAGCATCTTCGAGTAACAGCGGCTCAAAGTTGTACAGCAATAATGTTGGAAGCCCATTGCTAAACGCATGCTTAAGCGGTTGATGATCGCTTAAGCGTAAATCGCGTTTAAACCAGACAATGTTTATTTTTTGGCGCATGAAATTAAACTATTTGCTAACGGTGTAGTATTAATGAAGATCCAATCTATAAGTACGTATTGCCTAGTACTAGGGTTTAGTTTTTAACTTAAAAGTGAGAAATAATGTTTTTAGATTTAATTCAAAACAACAACCGCTCTGTTTATAGCTACTTAGTTGGCGGTATTAGTCCACGACCGATTGCATGGATAAGCACCCTAAGTAGTGAGGGGGTAAGCAATATTGCACCTTACTCTTTTTTTACCGTAGCAAGTTGTCAGCCTGCAGTGCTAAGTGTGACTCAAGTTAACCCCAGCGATAAAGCCAATAAAGATACACTGACAAATTTACTAGCCACCAAAGAATGTGTGGTTAATATTGTTAGTCATGTTTTAGTAGAGCAAATGAACCAAAGCTGCGCTAATTACCCTAATAATGTCAGTGAGTTTGATGAGGCCAGCATAGAGAGAGTCCCAAGCCAGTTAGTTAATCCGCCGAGTGTTGCAGCTTCAAAAGTACGCTATGAATGTAAGCTTCGAGAAGTGATCACTATTTCAGATGAACCAAGCGGTGGCAAAATGATGCTCTTAGATGTAGTGGGAATTTTTATAGATGACGCCACGTTGGTAAATGGCTACATAGATCCGACACGTTTAGATGCAGTAGGTAAAATGGGCGGCGATTACTTTAGCACCACCAAAGATAAGTTTGTATTAAAACGCCCACAACTTTAAAGGTGAGCGTTTTAATTACATAAGGTTAAACAGCGCGCTATTTACTCTGTTTTTGGTAAAAACAGTGCACTCATTGCCCCCAAAAAACCTAACCCACTGTAAAGCAAAATAAGCTCTGCGGTTGATAAAAACGATTCTAATAAGCCTATGCTGCCCAACATCAGTAATAAAACCCCAATAACGGTATTACTAACCGACACATAATCGGTGCGTTTGTTACCCTCTGCCATATCGACGAGGTACGTTTTTCGCCCTAAGCGTACTCCTTGGTGCGCAACTGAGAGTAAAAAGTACAAAATAGGCATAGCCCACCAATTTAGTAGCAGCTCGTTATACCAAGTTGCAATAACAAATACAGCCAGCCCATTAATGGTAACCAAAGTGGCACTGAGTACCAGCACTCGCTGGCTAGATAAGTCACTTAAGCGTCCCCAAATCGGCGCTGAGACTAGGCTTGCAAAGCCGGAAACGGCAATAAAGGTGGCAAGTAAAGAAAATTCAAACGACTGTTTACTGGCTAAAATAATATAAAAAGGGGCACTCAATGCTGAACAAAGCAGTAAGGCACGTGTAATAACAAAATGCGCAAACTGTTTGTCTTGGTATAAAATTTTTAACTTTGAAAACGCGTGCAATAGGCCATTATTCGCTCCTTCGGTAGCGCCACTATATTCGTTAATTTGTGCATAAAAAAACGCGGCAATCAGCCACATTAATGCACCCAGTAGTAAAGCGATGATCACAATATCTTGATCTTTTTGCTGTGAAAAAAACCACATCAAGAGACCAAACGTTAATGTAGCAAAACCGGCAATACTTGCAGCAAGCCCGCTAATATTACCGCGTTGCTGTTTAGGAATAACTTTGCCCAGCACATCTTTTGCAGCGACAGAGTTAAACCCTCTGGCAAGGCTAAATAAAATTAATAAGCCAATAATGGCGTAGCCTGCTTGTGCGCCCTTGAGGGTGAACGCCACCGCAACCATGGCTAAAATGCATCCTGCTTGCATCACTGCACCTATTACCCATACCCATTTACGAACGGGGAGTTTGCGAATAACGTTAGCAATAGCAAGTTGGGGCAGCAATGAACCCGATTCTCTAATTGGTACTAACCAAGCAATAAAACTCGCTGGTACATTTAAGCTTTGCATTAACCATGGCAGCGTTATTTTTGGATTAAGCAGTGCATCAGCAAACTTACTAAACAGCTGGCTAATGAGTAAAATAATAAAATTACCGGGTACTTCCTGACAGGCATTGTCGTCGATGGCCTTACACGCGCGAGCATCTTCTTCGTTATTTAAGCGTTTATAAATTTGTTCTTTTGTCAGTTTTTTCACTCTATTTTACCGCTGTATAAGTACAAATATTTATATATATTAAGATGGTATGGTTAACATATCTACTTTACTCATTGTTTTTAAGTTCATATGGCAACCACTTTAGAAGTTTTTTAAATAATATGTCTTGTGCAATGGGCTTAGAAATATAGTCGCTCATTCCAACCTGTAAGCACTTAGCTTCATCGCCCACCATAGCGTTTGCTGTCATAGCAATAATAGTAATTTGGGGATTTTTACTTCCAACTTCATTTACTCTTATATGGGTTGTGGCTTGGTAACCATCCATCACTGGCATTTGGCAATCCATTAAAATGAGTGAGTACGGGTTATGGGAAGTTGTTTGTTTTAAATATTCGAGCGCGTGCTGACCATTTTCTGCAATATCAATGCTATTAATTCCTATTTTTTTAAGCGTGGTAGAGGCGACGATTTGATTAATGTTGTTATCTTCAACTAGTAAAATACGAATGTTTTTGTCCCACACAATATCATCGCTCGACAAAGACTGAGTGTCAGATAAACCCTTAGTAATGAGGCTGTTATTACTTTGCTGTTTACCGCTAAAGCAGGTCGATAGCATCTTAAAAAGATTTTGTGTGATTATGGGCTTTGTAACAATGGCTGAAAACCGAGACGCTTGATATAAATCGCGCTGTTTATTTAGCTCACCCGTGGTCATTAAAACAACATGCGCAGCCATAAGATCTACTTCTTTATCAAGGGTTTTACTTAAGGTTAACGCATCGCCGTCACTTAGCTGCATATCAATCATAATTAAATCAAAACAAAGGTTTTGTTTTTCGATATATTGCTGACATGTTTTCACAGCCTGCTTTGCGGATGGGCTGATTACGGCTGTTGCTCCCCATTTAGTAAACTGCTTGTGTAAAATAGAAGATTGAGTTTGATTGCTGCACACAATTAAAATATTTAACGATGACATATCTACAGGGGGTAATACTTTTTGTGGGTTTTTACTGCGTTTTAGAACAACATTAAAGCTAAAGTTACTGCCCTTATTTTCTTTAGATTGTACCTGTATATCACCTTCCATTAGGTGGCATAACTTTTTAACAATCGCTAAGCCTAAGCCCGTGCCACCATATTTTCGTGTTGTTGAAGAGTCAACTTGAGAGAATGATTTAAATAGCTTGGCTTGTTGAGCTGCAGAAATACCAATTCCAGAGTCTATTACTTGGCAGCTAAAACGCATTTGATTGTTGTTAATCGGTGTGAGTTTAGCAATAACTTGCACTTCGCCTTCATGGGTAAATTTAAGCGCATTATTTACTAAGTTTGTTAAAATTTGTTTGAGGCGTCCGGCGTCACCAATGACAAAAGCGTATTCAAGATGCTCTATATCTAGCATTAACGGAATATTTTTACTGTGAGCATGAATTGCTATTGTTTCGATAAAATTGTCGAGCATGTTACAAAGGTTAAACTCCAATTCTTCAAGCTCAAGCTTACCGGCATCTACTTTTGAAAAGTCTAAAATATCGTTAATAATATTTAATAAGGAGTTTGCACTATTGAGTGCAATGCTTACCTGATGATGTTGTTTTTCATTTAATGAACTATCTAAAATCAAATTAAGCATGCCTAATACGCCATTCATAGGCGTGCGAATTTCATGACTCATTGCCGCTAAAAACTCGCTTTTAGCAATATTAGCCTGCTCAGCCGCCGCTTTTTCTTCAATTAATAATTGATTCGCTGCTTTTTGCTCAGTGATATCTTGCTGAATTCCCACATAAGCTGTGAGCTGTTGCTGCTCGTTAAAAACAGGTGAGATTTGTAGGCTATTCCAAAATTCCGTGCCATCTTTTTTATAATTTAGTATCTCTATACGTTGAGTTTTTAATGTTTTTATTGCATGAGTAATAATATCTATTGCGTTCTTATCTGTGTTTGGCCCTTGAAGTAAGCTGCAATTTATTCCTAGCATTTCCCCTTTACTATAGCCTGTGATTTTTTCAAATTCAGAATTTAAAAATACTAAAGGAAAGCCTTGCACGCTCGCATCGGCTATAGAAATACCCACATTACATGATTCGATTGCCTGCGCTAATAAATCATTTTGCTCTTTTGCTTGTTTTAATGCTTTTTGAGAACGTTTTTGATCAGTAATGTCAGTTACAGAGCCTGCCATTCTAATTGCTTTATTATGCTCATTGCGCAGTGCCATCCCTTTTACTGTAAAATAACGATAAGCGCCTGATTTAGTCTTTAATCTATAATCGTAATTAAAGGGAATGTTGCTAATTAAGTGATTTGCTATTTGCTTTTTATGCTTGGTTATATCATCAGGGTGAAGTAACTTATAAAGTGCATCAGTACAGTGAGGTAAAGCGTTTTTATCGTTTTCGTCGTAGCCAAGCAATACGCTAATACGGGGAGAAAAATATACTTCATTTGTAACAATATCCCAATCCCAAATACCATCATTACTGCCTTTAACTGCCAGTTCGTAACGCGCTTCACTTTGCTTTATCGCTTCTTTTGAGGATTCTAAAAGCTTAAACGGGTTTAGTAGTAAGTGCCTGCCAAATAAAAACAGAAATAATGTCGATAAAGCCATGCTTGCAATAATTGATATAGCAATATCGATTATGAAGCGAGTGGTTTTAGCAGCAATTAAATTGGCAGTAATGTAGTAGTTTAATGTTATATCTGTATTGCCAATGAGGTTTTGGTTAATGCTGACATACTCGTCACCTTGATTTAAATTAGAATAATAAACCCATGGTCCTGCTAATGTCAGTCCATGTCTTTCACGGTCAAAGTCGGTCGGTAGTAACTGGGTCATTGGCGTATTAAATTGAACCATAAGCACGCCCTCAGTAAAGTTATTATATTTTATAGGCACCGCAATTGTGAATAAATCAGTATTGGTTGGCTTATTTAATATCACCGCCTTTTCTGTTTGCTCTTCAAGTAAGCTATTTATCCATGGTTGCTCAATTATACTCAGCTCGTTAAGCGAAGGGTCGTTACTAAAAACCACCTCTTTTAATACGTTTATAATCGTTATTTTTTCGGTGCTACCCATTATTTTATATTGAAAAAGGTAATCTTGGAGTAGCGCTTTTGAGGTGTCTGACCCCATTATGGCGTTAGATAAAATAGGTTGACGAGCAAGGTCATTAAGAATTTGTGTTCTTGTTTCTAAAAATAGTGTGAGGTAGCTGGTGGTGAGTTTAGATTCAATCTCAAGACTTTTACTTTGCAAATCATAGATAGCAGTATTTGCACGATGACCAACAAACAGTAAAGAAATAGTCACTGATAATATTAAGCTCAATACTAAAAAAGTATAAAAAGCATTATTTGTTGAGAGCTTAAATTTTTTATTTATTAATGCTCGCATTACTCAACATTGCCTATTGGGTTATTGATAATGTGTATTTTTCCATCTGGTTGATAATTTGCCATGCATAAATCGTCAAAACCAAGTGCTTCGTGGGCATCAATATTATTAGCTGACCACACAGCAAAAGGTCGTTGGTATTGTTTTATTAAGCCATTAACTGGCATGGTTAAGTTCTCAAGTGCATGTTTAATTTTTGCTCTGTTGTGCTCTGTATTATCGGTTAAAGTTATTTGTGATATGCCCTGTAACAATAGTTTTGTTAAGTCGTAGGCATGAATAAATCCAGCCGGAGAAATTAACTCAGTGGGTGCTACAGGGTTAGGCTTGAGAGATAAGCTTTGTGCTATAACATTTTTAGTTAAAGCGGTTTGCGGCGTTTTTAAAAATGAAAAACAGCTTTGTATAAAATGTAAGCTCAAGTTTGATTTTATAGCTTGTTCAACGTTGGCAAAAAAATCCCCACCCGTTATTCCCCAATGACTAACAATAGGAAGGCGTTCATTTTTGGCAAAACTTGCCATCGCATTTATAAATACAGCCCCCTCAATGGCATTTCCAACAAATAAAATACACTCTGCAGGTGTATTTTTTATTTGATGCAGCATTAATTTGGCGTTATTTATTTTTGTGTTCCAGTTAAACCATTTTACTTGTGGTTTTATATCACCAAAGGCCTTAAGCATGGTGTTGTTGTTTGATTTTCCCCATGGCGTGTCTTCTAAAAGTAAGAGCGGATTTTTGCAATTTAGAGTTTTCGTTGCAAATTGGGCCATTCTATAGCCGGCTTTTGTATCATCTACTGAGAGCCTAAATACCCAGTTATCATCGCTAGGGTATCGGGTAATAGACCCTCCGGCAGCCCAAGGCAGTAGTAGTAATATTTTGTTTTTATTGATGAAGTCTCTGTTTTTTATATATGGCGTGGAGTGCAATCCACCAATAAAAACCAGTGCATTGCGGTCTTTTAGAAACTGCTGCATGTGCAATAAGCTGCGATTCGAATTACCTCGGTTGTCTTTTTCAATCAGTGTGAGCTGATAATCTTGCACGTTATTATTAATCTCAGCTAAAGCAGTCAGCACCCCCATCTTCATTGCATAGGCCGATTCGTAATGGTTTGAATAGTCTGAGTCATGGTAGAGCGTTAATGTTTTTACATCTTCGCTGCGTGCACTTAAAGGAAATGCTGCAATATAAAGTACAATTAAGAGGAGTACACAAACCAAAGATCGCATAATAAACTTTATGTTAGTAATTTTTATTAAAGTTAGTCTATTTTGGCGTGTTTTCCTGTTTTAAAAGGAAATTATTTAATTTTTTTATAAAAATATAAACCTGAAATATGATTCAGTATTTTTTTATTTATGGGCATAAAAAAGCCAGCTAAGCAGCTGGCTTCTTGAACTGTTTTGACTTTTATTTAAAGTCTTGGGCAGTGTGGCGCTCTGCCATTTGCTCTTCTTCCGGGCCCCACGTACGATTAACGCGACGACCTCGTTTTACGCCAGGGCGTGCAGCCACTTGTTTAGCCCAGCGCATAACGTGAGTGTAAGAAGCCACATCTAAAAACTCTGCCGCGTCGTATAGGTCACCTAAAACCAGTGAGCCATACCACGGCCAAATAGCAATGTCGGCAATTGAATATTCACTGCCTGCCATGTATTCATTGTCACTTAAATGGCGGTTTAGTACATCAAGCTGGCGCTTAGTTTCCATGGTAAAACGGTCAATCGGGTATTGCATTTTGGTTGGCGCATAGCTGTAAAAGTGACCAAAGCCGCCACCTAAATAAGGCGCCGATCCCATTTGCCAAAACAGCCAATTACGACATTGTGTTTTAGCTTGAAAATCATTAGGAATAAGCGCATCAAACTTTTCGCCAAGGTATTGTAAAATAGCGCCTGATTCGAATACAGGGGTTGCTGGTGTTGTAGAGTGATCCATCAACGCAGGTATTTTTGAGTTTGGGTTTATATCAACAAAATCAGAGCCAAACTGGTCGCCTTCACCAATATTAATTAAATAAGCATCGTACTCAGCCTCAGTAATACCAAGCTCTAATAGCTCTTCAAACATAATACTGACTTTTTGCCCGTTGGGGGTCGCTAATGAGTAAAGCTGAAATGGATGTTTGCCAATAGGCAGTGTTTTATCGTGAGTTGCTCCTGCAATTGGGCGGTTAATGTTTGCAAATTTACCGCCACTTTCATTGTCCCATGTCCATACTTTTGCTGGGGTGTAGTCGTTGTTATCACTCATAAATAGCCTCTAATAGTTTAAACGTGCGTATTTGCTTTGCCCGTTGTTGCTTTTAATTTATCTGCTTTTGCTAATTTATACCCTAAAAAGAATCCACTTAGTGCGCCAAACAGATGGCTTTCAAACGAGATGTGCAACCGCTGTGGTAATACGCCCCAAATAAAGCCACTGTATAAAAAGGCCACCACCACGGCTATAAAAATAGATTTAAAAGAACGTCTTACAATGCCATAGCATAAAATAAATCCCCATAACCCATAAATAACGCCACTTAAGCCGACATGAATATTGCCACGAGCAAACATCCATACCAGTAATCCACCGACTAATGCGGTGAATATAAATACACTATAAAAACGCTTTACGCTGTATTGGCAAATTAACCAGCTTAAAACAATGAAGGGCAGCATATTACTAGCAAAATGCCACCAGCTACCGTGTAAAAAGGGAGCGCAAAGAATACCAATCAGCCCTTGAATGCTGCGTGGGTAAATACCTAAACCATTTAAACTAATGCCTGGCAGGCTATTAATTAGTTGCAACACAAAACAAATAGTCACAATGCTTATAATGGCAAAACGGGTGCTGCTAAGTAACGACAAGGTGGATGGTTTATTTTGCATACGGTGCCCTTATTTATATTAAGAGTGGCCAGTATAGGAATAGTGGTGAGTAATGAAAAGCAAATTAAAAAGCACAGCGATTAAACTGTGCTTTTTATACTGATTAATTGTAATTAACCAAGCTTGGTAAGTAATTTTTTAGCTGCTAGCTCAGAGCTTGCTGGGTTTTGACCGGTGATCACTAAACCGTCTTCAAGCGCAAGAACGCCCCAGTCGTCGGTTTTTTGATAGTCACCACCTTTTTTGATCAGCTCGTCTTCGACTAAAAATGGCACTACATCTGTTAATTGTACAGCGGCTTCTTCAGTGTTACTAAAGCCGGTAACTTTTTTACCCGCAACCAATGCATTGCCATCAGCATCTTTTGTATTTAAAAATGCGGCGCTCGCATGACACACTGCTGCCACTGGCTTTTGTAATTTTACAAAATCTTCGATGAGCGAGATTGAATCTGTGTTATCCACTAAATCCCATAATGGGCCATGGCCGCCTGGATAAAATACCGCATCAAAATCTGAAGCATTCAGTTCACTTAGTACTTTTGTGTTTGCCATTAATGCTTGCGCTGCACTGTCGTTGTCGTATCGCTTGGTTGCATCAGTCTGGAAGTCGGCTAGTGTACTGGTTGGGTCGATTGGTGGTTGGCCACCGTTTGGTGAAGCTAGAGTGATTTCTGCGCCAGCATCTACAAATGCATAATAAGGGGCGGCGAATTCTTCTACCCAAAAACCTGTTTTCTCACCGGTATTGCCTAAATCAGCGTGTGAAGTAAGTACCATTAGTATTTTCTTAGCCATTATTTTTTCCTTCTGATGATTTAAAATTGTAATCTTTGCTTAGCAATTACTATATGCACTAACCCAACCTTAAACAACGATGATAAATTTAACTTTATTGATTTAATAATTGATACAATCGGAGGGTTGAAGTTAAAAACGCACTGGAGCGTCCATGAAAGTCTCGTTTGAACAATTAAAAAGTATGGTGGTATTTGCACAAATAGTTGAGCAGGGCAGTTTAACTGCAGCGGCAAAGCAACTAGGGTTAACACGGGCGGTAGCCAGTTATCATTTAAAAAAGCTAGAAACGCAACTTGAAGTAACCTTACTTAATCGTTCAACACGGACCATGGCCCTTACTGAAGCCGGTATGGCTTACTATGAGCGTTGCCGAGTTATTACCGAGCAGGCTAATGCTGCCAATCAACAAATAGAAAATATAAAAAGTGAGCCCCAAGGATTATTAAAAATTAGTTGCCCGGTTAATGTGGGGATGCAATTAATAGTGCCTGCAATTAATACCTTTAAGCGCCAATACCCCAAAATTGATATAGATTTACAGCTAACTGATGATGTGGTGGATATTATTAAACACGGATTTGATTTTGCTATTAGGGGGGTTGCGCTGCGCGATTCAAACCTACAGGCAACCAAGTTAACCACTATGAGTACTTGTATTTGTGGCGCGCCTAATTATTTTGCACATTATGGTAAGCCCACTACGCCCGATGAATTAGCACAGCACCAATGGGTGGTTTATCAGTTAGGGAGCAAAATCTTGACCTTGCAAAAAGATGGTAAAAAAGTCGACATTACCATGCAAGGATCGCTCAGTACCAATAATGCCGCTGCACGGACTGCATTTGTAGAGGCAGGACATGGCATAGGGCGTATACCGCTATACGATGCATGGCCAAAAGTACAAGCGGGTTTACTGCAAATTATAATGGACGACTACAAAAGCAAAGATATTGAATTGTATGGAGTTTTCCCGCCAGGAGCGACGGGATCTAAAAAGTTACGTTTGTTTGTTGATTATTTAAAAGCGTACTTTGTAAAACAGCATACGGCATTAGGTATGCGTAAGGGCTAGCGCTCGGTTAAATAAGGCAACAGCCTGTTGATACATTGCTATGGCGAGAGCTGCATCGTAGCGCTCGCCTTCATCACGCATAAAGGCATGTTGCGCGTTAACTTCTTGCCATTGGTAATTTATGCCAGTGCGAACAGCTTGCTGGTATATTTTGTCTCGACCATCTTGTGGTACATGAGGGTCTTGTTTACCCCAAATAAAATGAATTTCACCGAGTATATCGGCCATGCGTTCAAATGAGTTATTACCGGGTTGTGCGGGCAGTGTATTACTGTGTATATCGGTGGCGTATAAACAAAACGCGGCTTTTATAAGTGGGTTTAAAGCGGCTCTGTAAGCTAAATGTCCACCAATACATACACCCATAGCTCCCACGTTTCCTGAACAATAACTTTGGCGTTTTACAAACTCGATAAGGCTTTGTGTGTCGCTATCATGATGCTCTAAAGGTTTAACCCATTTATCGTTATTACCTTTATCTTTACCTTCATCATCATAAGCCAGCACAGTTCCGATAGGGTTAAGCTCATGAAACACTTCTGGTACAAGTACCACAAAACCATGACTGGCTAAAATAGCTGCACTGCGGGCAATAGGTGCCGTTTGCTGGAAAATTTCAGAATAAAAAATAATGGCAGGGTATTGCCCCGATGTTTGTGGGCGGTAAATAGTGGTTCGCATTAACCCTGTAGGCGTTGGTAAGTCAGCGTTATGGTGTTGAATGATCATAAAAGCGCTCAGTAAAATAAATATAATAGCTGAGCGCGGTCAAATAAACACGCCCTAAAGTTTAAATACTTGCAGGCATTTTATTGCAACTTGCGTAGTAGCTAACCGTAGCTGGCCAATCAGAAAATATACCGATTACACCAACCTCTTTTGCAAGTACATCAACCACGGCCATCATGTCACCATCGTTATCTATAACATCACTAATTGACTGGTAATAGTATCCGCCTCCATTATTCAGCGGCCCTGAACGTTCAAGACTCCATGCAATAATATTAAGCCCTGCGGCTTTAGCATCAATAGCGTACTGTGATGGCACTATATTACTTTCATTATCTATGGTTAATAGCATCCAAATGGGTGGAGCAATAATTTTAACACCGTCATTAAAAAGCGAAGCCATACTAGGTTGCCATGTGTCGGGGTTGTTAGGATCAAACCCTGCATCGCTGTCTCGGCCATCTAAATAAACGCTTTGCGCTGCAAATTCAGGGTTAGTATTAATCCAATATTGTACGTCAGCTAAATTAAATGATTGCGGAAAAACACGCGAAGCGGGTACCTCCATTTGCGTGTATTCATCTAGCATTTTTTGTGCGTATTGCGCTTGGGTCATACCTTTAAAGGGCATACTCACTTGAGGTGATTTAAGCTCTGGGGTCATTTTTACTCCGAGCTGTTTAAATAGTGCAATACTTTGTTTGTGGGTCATGAGTGTACCTGAGGTGGCGTATAAGTCAGTGCGCCAACTTGGTGTACCTTTCATGTAATCGCTAACATTGGTGGCACTGGTGTTTGCGCCATCCATTTTACCCTCAAGGGTTAAAAACTCTGTCAAGCTAATATCACTGGTACAACATTTAGCTGAAGCAGGCGTGCCACTGTTAGAGTTTGCTGGAGTAAATGGCTCACTGCATTTAGCCGCAAGTTCTGGAATAGCTAAAATATTAGTGGTGGTGTGCAAGTCGCACTGAGAATGGCGGCATACTAGCTCTTTATCATTTGTAAAGGTTACATCACATTCGACAATACCAGCGCCCATACGAGCAGCCGCTAAGTAAGACTCTTGTGTGTGCTCTGGGTATTGCATGGGGGCACCACGGTGACCAATTGAAAAATCAGTACGATAAAAAGGGCCTTCTTTACACGATTCTAATTGTGTTTTTAGTGCGCTGTCAGCCATATCATCAATTAAGTAGTCAGGGCGAGTACCTAGTTGCGTATTGGTTCCTTGAGCTACTTCAACAATAACCGGGGTAGGTACTTCAACAATTTCAACGTCAGTGTTGGTAACAACCACTTCTTTTTCGACTATTTTTATATCGTCATCACAGCCAGCGAGTGAGCTTAATAATAAAAAAGTTGTTAGAAAAGGTATGCGCTTCATTATTTGTCCTTAAAAATAAAAGTGGACGCTACCTTACTAATTATTAATGACAATTTCACTACAGAGTGATTAATTTGCTGATTTAGCCATTATTTGGTTTACCACCAAGGCAGACAGCATCACTCCCGCGCCAATACTTAATCTAAGTAGGTCTGCGTCTCTATTCCAAATAAGTACATTAACAATAATACCGGCAGGAATAAGCAAGTTGTTCATCACCGCCAGCGCGCCAACATTAACAAGCGTCGCGCCTTTATTCCACATAAAGTAGCCTAAACCGGAGGCCACAATGCCTAAATAAATCAGTATGCCCCATTGAGTTGAGGTACTTGGTAATTTGTTAAGATCACCAAATAAGGCGTAACAGGCGCTTGCAACAATTAGTGCGCCAATAAAAAACCAACCAAATACGGTTTTATCATCGAGTTGTTTATTAAGCATTAATCGTTTGTAGGTTACTTGGCCGATAGCAAAACTAATATTAGCGCCTTGAACCAGTAGTAATCCGACTAAAAAGTTACTGTCTAAGTTTTCATAACGAATGGTAATAGCCCCTAACACGGCAATAAACGCGACGATAAAAAACTGCGGATTAAACTGTTTATTTAGCGCATCGTTTAAAAGCGTAATGTAAAGCGGGGTCATTACAGTAAATAACAGCACTTCTGGCACACTTAAAAACAAAAATGAGTGGTAATAAAAGCCATACATAACCCCCAGTTGCAGTGCGCCTATCAGCATGAGTTTAAACGCAAGTGGGGTAGGGATTTTCTTTAAAAAAGGCAAAAATACTAACGCTGCTAAAGCCACACGAATTAGCACACTAAACCACGCATCAACTTGGCCAGCTAAATACACACCAATTAAACTAAACGAAAACGCCCAAAGAAGGGTAACTGCAAATAAATAGCCCATAACACTCATCTTGTCTTAAGTAATGGTGTCAGTTTATCTGTTATATATTGTTCTATAAACAATAAAAGCCCGCAAGCGGGCTTTTATATCAGTTGATTAAAAATATTAATTAATCAACTAAACCACGGCGCTTAAGTAATGCATCAGTCGTTGGTTTTTGGCCTCTGAACTCAATGTAGCTTTGCATTAAGTCGCGGCTGTTACCTTTTGATAGGATCTCTTTACGGAACTTATCGCCATTTTCGCGCGTTAAGCCACCATTGTTTTCCATATGAGCAAAGGCATCAGCGGCAAATACTTCAGTCCATAGGTAAGCGTAGTAACCTGCTGAGTAACCACCTGCAAACGTATGGCTAAAGTAGTTTGATTTGTAACGAGGTGGTACAGGGTAGTAATCAATACCGTGTGCCTTTAACGCTTCACTTTCAAACTGTTGTACATCAGTTACTTTTTTGTCAGAACCAAATGAGTGCCATTCCATATCCAGTAGTGCTGCAGCTAAATATTCAGTGGTACCAAAACCTTGGTTGAACTTTTGCGACTCAAGTACTTTATCAAGTAGTGCTTGAGGAATTGGCTCACCTGTTTTGTAATGCTTAGCGTAGTTAGCTAATACACTTGGCTCAATCATCCAGTCTTCATGTGCTTGTGATGGAAATTCAACAAAATCACGCGCTGTAGCAGTACCTGCTAGGCTTGGGTATTTAACGTCAGAGAATAAACCGTGTGCTGCATGACCAAACTCATGGAACATAGTCGACACTTCGTCAAACGTCATTAACGTTGGCTCGCCTTCTGCTGGCTTTGGAATATTTTGTGCATTATAAATAACCGGTTTTGTGCCTTTTAAGCCGCTTTGGCTTACGTATGCACTCATCCATGCACCGCCACGTTTACCTTCACGTGCATATGGGTCCATGTAAAATAAGCCTATTGCGCTGCCATCAGCATTAAATACTTCAAACGCCATGACGTCTTCGTGATAAAGCGGTAGGTCTTTACGCTCTTTGAATGTAATGCCGTAAAGTTTTTCCATTGCAAAGAATAAACCGTTATGAATAACCGATTGCATTTCAAAGTAAGGCTTAACTAAGGCTGGATCTAGGTCGTATTTTTCAGCACGCACTTTTTCTGCATAGAAAGACCAATCCCATGGTTTTAGTTCAAAACTTTCACCAGAATCGTTAATTACTTTTTGAATCGCTTTTGCTTCTGCTTGCGCTTTTTCAACTGCTTTTGGCGCTAGGTCATCTAAAATACCGTACACGTTATCAGTGGTTTGAGCCATGCGTGAAGTCATTACATACGAAGCCCAATCTTTAAAGCCTAACAGTTCTGCTTTTTGTGCACGTAGGTTAGTTTCTTTAATAATGATAGGGCCGTTGGTTTTAGCTGCACGGTTGGTTGATGCTTTAAAAATCTGCTCACGCAGTTCACGGTTTTCAAGGCTAGATAAAATAGGCTGTTGTGTGGTGTTCACTAGGGTGATCATGTAGCCATCTTTGCCTGCTTTTTTAGCAGCTGCTGCAAGACCTGCAATTTCACCTTCAGATAAACCAGCTAGTTTGCTTTTATCTGTTACTAAAATGACGTCTTCTTTAAACGATTTTAATACGTTTTGAGAAAACTCTGTTGATAACTTTGCAAGCTCAGCGTTAATTTCACGCATTTTTGCTTTTTCAGCATCGTTTAATTTAGCACCGGCTTTAACAAATTGTTTGTAGTAAAAATCAACAAGACGTTGATCTTCAGCGCTTAACTTATCTTTGTTGTCGTATACTGTTTGTACACGTTCGAATAATGCACCATTTAGGTAAATGTCATCAGAGTGTGCTGAGAACACAGGCGCCATTTTTTTATCAATGCGTTGGTACTCATCGTTAGAGATAAGACCTGATAAGTTGTAGAATGCAGCTGATGCGCGGTTTAATAGTTCACCAGCAAGTTCCATTTCTACCAAGGTATTTTCAAAAGTAGCTGGTTCTGGATTATTGGCAATTGCCAAAATTTCTGCATTATGTTGTGCAATACCTGCATCAAATGCAGCTTCGTATTCAGTAGTACCAAACTTATCAAACTCAGGAGCCATGTATTGCAATGGGCTTGGTTTAAATAATACATTGCTTGCGTTGATATCTTGCACTTGTGCTGTGCTTTGTTGTTTTGTTTCTTGGGTGCTTTCAGAAGAACAGGCAGATAATAAAAGTGCACTAGCAATCGTAGTGGCGATCAGTGTTTTACGCATAATAACTCCATAAAAAATAGTAGCCGAAATAGGCTTTTCGAGTCGAAAACCCAGTTAACTTACCAAATTTTGACTTATATACAACAAAGTTTATCGATTTAAAGCGGGATTTAAACGCAAATTAGGTGATAAAAACTCGGTATGTAAATAAAAAAGTAGAAAAATACAGCAATTATGCAATTAGCTTTAAGTTTGTTGCTGCGTATTTAAGCTAACCGCATGCTAAACTTGGGGTATTATTAGCGCATAAAAATAATCGTTTGTGTGCGACCTTATACATGGAAAATCAATGAACTTAGAACAAATTAATCACATTCTCGCCTTCGTATTGTTTAGCTACAACGACATTCACATTACCGTGGCAAAAGTAATTCAAGTACCCCTAATTTTGTTTACTATGTGGGTTGTGGTGACTCAGATTGGCAAGTTAATTAAAAAGTCATTACTTGCACGAAAAATGAGCCCAGATGCAGTGCATTTATTCACGCGTTTTTATTTCATTTTAAGTATTGCGATTTTACTTTTTACCTCCCTTGAGGTGCTTAACATTCCACTAACCGCATTTGCCTTTGTATCGGGTGCCATTGCCATCGGTGTGGGATTCGGTGCACAAAATATTATTAATAACTTTATTAGTGGCTGGATATTAATGTGGGAGCGGCCAATCCGTATTGGTGACTTTTTAGAGGTTGGCACTGCAAAAGGGGTGGTTGAAACGATTAATACTCGCTCTACTCGTATTCGCAGGAACGACGGTGTTCATATGCTGATACCCAATAGCCAGTTATTAGAAAACACTGTAACCAACTGGACGCTTATTGACGGTAATGCGCGCTCATCTGTGAGCGTAGGCGTAGCTTATGGCTCTGACGTGTTATTAGTTAAAAAGTTAATTCAGCAAGTATTAGATGAGCATGAGGCAATACTGGCAACGCCTCAATCAACCGTATTGTTTGATGATTTTGCAGATAGCTCGCTAGTTTTTAATGCTATTTTTTGGGTCTGCGCTGAATCAGAAACTCGATTAAGACAAGTCCGCAGTGATATTCGTTTTAGGATTTATGAAGTGTTTGAACAACACGATGTGGTTATTGCATTCCCGCAGCGAGATCTTCATATTGATGGTGAAATTGTTCTTAAACGCTCATTAGTGAAAAAGTAGTATTTAAAAAAGTGTCGCGTTATTTCGCTATATTTTTTAACAACTCAATGTAAGGACATATGTCCGCTTTTTGGTTGTTTAGTTGCTAAAAGTACACTAAATGTCGGGATAGTGCGGTTAAGTGTTAAAAATAAGTTTATTTTTTAGTGTTCAATATGCGGTAAATATATTACAGCATGATATAATCTCGCGCATTCAGTCAGCCTTATTTATGCCGTTTTTGTACTCTCGGTAATAAGGTCCGCGCCGCATAGAGCAAGTCGCGAAAAATTGACTGAATCCGTAATTATTTAATTGCGCAACACATCAACCGTTGAACAAGAGTGCACTAAAAAGGTTAACCCCGACATGAAAGCAATGAAAAGATCTACGTTAGCAACCCTTATCAATGCAACGTTGTTCTCTGCCGTAGCAGGTACGTCAATTTCAGCCGTAGCTGCTGAGCAAGAAACTACTGCTAAGAAGAACCAACTAGAAGTTATTCAAGTTACTGCTCGTAAACGAGTAGAAAACGCTCAAGAAGTGCCTGTTGCTGTTTCAGCCCTGCAAGGCGATAGCTTAGATGCTTACAGCTCAGCTGGTATGGATATTCGTTTTATGAATGCGAAAATCCCAAGTTTATCTATTGAATCTTCATTTGGCCGTTCATTCCCACGCTTTTATGTACGTGGCCTTGGTAACACTGATTTCGATTTGAATGCTTCGCAACCAGTGTCGCTTGTGGTTGATGAAATTGTACAAGAAAACGCAATCTTAAAAGGTTTCCCTGTATTTGACGTAGCACGTGTTGAAGTGCTTCGTGGTCCTCAAGGTACATTATTTGGTCGTAATACACCGGCTGGTCTAGTTAAATTTGATACCGTAAAACCAAGCCAAGAATTTGAAGGCTATGGCTCTGTATCTTACGGTAGTCGTGGTGCTATTGACTTTGAAGGTGCTGTTGGTGGTTCATTAACAGATCGTTTATCAACACGTGTTTCAGTACTTTGGCAAGATAAAGACGATTACATTGATAATCGTGCACCAGGTTTTGAGCAAAAAGATGCCTTAGGTGGTTACACTGAACAAGCAGCCCGTATTCAATTTTTATATGAAGGTGACGATTTCACTGGATTATTTAATTACCATGTTCGTGATTTAGATGGCTCTCCAATTGCCTTTCGTGCTAACACTATCAAACCTGGTACTAACGATTTAGTTGATGGTTTTGAAAATGACGTGGTGTATCACGATGCCGCATCTCGTGCGACGCAGCAAGTGGAATCGCAAGGTGCAAGCCTTAAGCTTGAGTGGGACTTAGCTAACCATACAGTAACGTCAATCTCTGGTTGGGAAAGTGCAGAAATTTACTCTCGTGCTGACATCGATGGCGGCTACGGTGGGTTCTCTATCAATGATGTTCCAGTTGCAATGGGCCCTGGTTTTATTCCTTTCTCTTCAGAAAGTGCTGATGGTATTCCAGATCAAGACCAATACACGCAAGAACTTCGCTTATCAAGCAACTTTGCCGGTGACGTAAATTACCAGGTGGGTGTTTTTTACTTCGACGAAGCATTAACGATTGAAAACTTTAGCTATGATACAGCCAATAATGGCGTATTAAACGGTTTTGTTAGTCAGCAGCAAGACACTAAAGCATGGGCTGTATTCGGCTCAGTTGATTACACCATTACTGATGACTTGAAAGTAACCGCGGGCCTTCGTTATTCAGACGATGAGAAAGAATTCTCAGCAAATCGTACGCTTAGCCCTGTAGGTGGTGCAGCTACTTACATTGAAAAAAATGTTAGCGATGATCACGTAAGCTGGGATTTATCAGCTAACTACAAAATCAACGATGACGTAAACTGGTATGGTCGTATTGCTAACAGTTTCCGTGCACCAAGTCTTCAGGGTCGTATCTTATTTGGTGATGAAGTAACCGTTGCTGATTCAGAAACTGTTACGTCATACGAGACAGGTATTAAATCTGATGTGTTAGATGGCCAAGGCCGTGTAAATGCAACCGTATTTTATTACACTATGGATGACCAACAGCTAACTGCTGTAGGTGGTGGTGCTAACTTTAACCGCCTATTAAATGCTGATAAAACAACTGGCTACGGTTTCGAAATTGATTCTGAGTGGGTGTTAACGGATGAGCTAAATGCAACGTTTAATTTAAGCTACAACAAAACAGAGCTTAAAGACAAAGATTTAGCCGTTGCAGTGTGTGCACAGTGTACTGTTACTGATCCTACCTTCCAAGTACCAGGTGCATTTGGTCCTGAAGATCGTGCTATTTTAGATGGTAACAGCTTACCGCATGCTCCAGAGTGGATCTCTAACATCACACTTCGTTACACTAAAGAACTCGCTGAAGGTGATTTCTTTGCTTACGCTGATGTGTCGTACCGCAGTGAAATTGACTTTTTCTTATATGAATCAGTTGAGTTTGAAGGTAAGCCACTAACTGAAGTTGGTCTACGTGCCGGTTATGCATGGGCACAAGGCGATTACGAATATGAAGTATCAGCATTCGTGCGTAATATGTTTGACGAGCAGCAAGCAATTGGTGGTGTTGATTTTAATAACAATACAGCCATGGTTAACGAAGAGCGTTATATTGGCGCTGAATTTAAAGTTAACTTTTTCTAATCGATAAATTTAACGTTAAATTGTAATTATTGATAAAAGCCTGCCTAGTGCAGGCTTTTTTATTTTTGTAGAGCTGCTAAAGTAGCGCCCATATGTTTATTAAAGAGAAAAAGTAATGGCTGGATTTTGGAATTACCGTGTAATTTATTGTGAAGCAACCAAAGATGAAGCGGCGCAATATCAAATACACGAAGTGGAATATAACATAAACGGTAAAGTAACTAACTGGTCAGAGACTGGTGCCGCACCATTTGGAACCACATTAGATGCGTTAAAAGATGATGCTGAGCGCTTAAAAACCGCCTTCGAAAAGCCGATACTTAAAGTAATGCGCAAAGCCCGAGGTTATGAGTTAGTTGATGTAGATACCGGCGAAGACGCTTATGCTGAGCCGCCAGCAGGTTTGGCTGAGTAACACAAATTATTAAAAGGTGCCTAGGCACCTTTTTTATTACCCAAAGTTTAGGTTAAATAACCAGGAGAAAAGTATGTCAATTGAAGCGGTATTATTTGATATGGATGGCACTTTAGTTGACTCGGAAAGTGTGCACTATAACTGCTGGAGCCAATTACTTGCGCCTTTTGGTGTGTGTTATAAAGAAGATGATTTTTGTCGGCGCTTTTCGGGACGTCCCACTATTGACGCTGCAAAGGAAATAAAACAAGTTCATAACTTGTCTGTAAGTAGCCGCTATTTAGCGGATGAAAAATATCGTTTATTTAGTGAGTACGTTAAAACCAATTTACCGCCTTTAATGCCTTATGCTGAAAATGTTCTATTAGCGGCTAAAGAGCAAGGTTTAAAAATGGCGTTAGTAACAGGCAGCGCAAGGCATGAAGCAGAGCCAATACTAAAAGGATTAGGGTTTTATGATTTATTCGATACCGTGGTAACTAAAGATGATGTAATTAATCCAAAGCCTGCCGGTGATCCCTATCTATTAGCACTTAAAAGTATGCAGGTTGCTGCACAAAATGCGATTGCCGTTGAAGATACTCTCACCGGTGTAACCGCAGCGAATAATGCTGCTTTAGCTGTAGTCGCTATCGCTAATAAACATACACAGGAGCATGATTTTAGTAAAGCAACACAGCAAATGCAAAGCCTTGAAGAATTTTGGCAATGGCTTCAATCTCAACTATAGTTTAAGCCATATTAAAATTTGCAAGGATGCAGCAATGGTGATGATTAAAGCAACGCTGTTTACTTTTTTAATCCTTTTTAGTGCTAGCTTATTGGCGCAATTGCCTCCAGTGCAGCTTGCTAATGTTTACGATGAAACTAAGCATGAGGATATTCGCCAATACTTGGTGAGTGAAAAGTTTGATGGAGTTAGAGCAATCTGGACGGGAAAGCAGTTTGTAACCCGTCAAGGCAACTCCATAAACCCGCCTGAGTGGTTTACCGCTCCTTTGCCAGATACTTGGTTAGATGGTGAGTTATGGACCAACCGAGGTCAATTTTCTGTACTCAGTGGTATTGTCAGAACAAAAATACCCAACGATTTGCAATGGCAAACCGTTACTTATCAGGTGTTTGATATGCCAGATACAAGCATGCCTTTTCACCGTCGTTATCAAAATTACTTGTCACTTATTACTAAGCTAAATAGTCCCCATATTAAAGCGGTTAAGCAATATCAATTTAGCGACAATCAGCAACTCAGTAATTATTTTAATCAGGTTACTAAACAAGGCGGCGAGGGCGTTATGCTTCATTTAGCAGAGGCTAAGCATACAACGGGTCGCTCTAGTGCATTGTTAAAACTCAAGCCTTATTTAGATGCCGAAGCGTTAGTGATTGAACATTTACCGGGTAAAGGTAAATACGCAGGAATGCTTGGTGCATTGAAAGTACAGACAAAACAAGGGCTGACATTTTCTATTGGTACGGGTTTTAGCGATAAAGAGCGAAAGTATCCGCCAGCTATAGGCGCAACAATTACTTATCGATACCACGGGTACACTAAAAATGGCTTGCCGCGTTTTGCCAGCTTCTTACGGGAAAGACCGGAAAAATAACGAGTGTAGGCCAATTCAGTATATATTTTTTAGCGATTATGCTAAATTGCGCGGCCTTTTTAGTGATGTTTGGTGATCTATGTTCGTTGGTTTTGATTATGGTAGTTCTAATTGTGCTATGGGTGTTTTAAACGAAGAGCGTGTTCAGCTCATTCCTTTAGAGCAAGGCAAACATTATCTTCCATCAACGTTATACACCCATCATAGTGCCTTAGTCGTTGATTTTGTGGCGCAGCACTTGCAGGGCTCAGAGCATGAGCATGGCTATAAAACCGCGCGCCAACCATTACTTAATGCGCTTGCGCGAATTAAATCAGACCTAGACCTACAAGCCGGCGACGAGACTCTATTCATCGGCCGAGAGGCGATTAGTGAATATGTGCAATTTCCTGAAGAAGGTTATTTTGTAAAATCCCCTAAATCATTTTTTGGCGCTACTGGTTTAAAGCAAGGACAAATTAATTTTTTTGAAGATATTGCCACTGCAATGATTTTAAAAATAAAACAACGTGCCGAATCATCGTTAGGGTATACGCTGAGCCAAACTGTTATTGGTCGCCCAGTGAATTTTCAAGCAGTTGGTGGTGAGCAGTCAAACCAACAAGCCGTGGGCATTTTAACACGTGCAGCAAACCGAGCCGGCTTTAAAGATGTGGAATTTTTATATGAACCACTTGCCGCCGGGATTGATTATGAAAGTGATTTAACGCAAGACCAAAAAGTGCTGGTAATAGATATTGGTGGTGGTACAAGTGACTGTTCATTTGTACAAATGGGGCCAAGTTTTAGGAATAAACAACAACGAGACGCAGACTTTTTAGCACATAGCGGAAAGCGAGTAGGCGGTAATGATTTAGATATTGCTCTGAGCTATCATGGTTTAATGCCGTTACTTGGCTTAGGCAGTACTTTTAAATCGGGTTTACCATTACCTAATCAGGCATTTTGGCAAGCATGTAAAATTAACGATGTGAATTTACAAAGCCAGTTTTATAGTGCTCAGCATTATCGTGAACTGAGTGCACAGCTACGCGATGTGAGTGCGCCCGATTTATATAAACGGCTCATCCATTTACAGCAAAATAAGCAAGGTCATCAATTAGTTCAACAAGCTGAAGCGGCAAAAATTGCACTAAGCTCGTCTGAAAACTTTAATTGTGATTTAACATTTTTAGATTCATCACTTGATAAAAATATTTCTATTAATGAATTAGCATTAGCCGTTGACGATAGTATTAGCCAAATAGTGACATTAGCAAAACAGGCCATTGCAGATGCTAACACCACCCCAGATGTAATTTATTTAACGGGTGGTAGCGCGCAATCACCACTGATCAAAGCGGCTTTAAAAACCCACTTAGGCGATATTAAAATGGTTAACGGTGATCACTTTGGCAGTGTCACCGCTGGTCTGACTAAATGGGCGAGTATGCTTTATAAATAAGCTGTTATAAGGAGATTTGTCGGGTTGCGAGGTACTTTTCGTAATCTGGCAAAGAACGCTCAAACTCGGTGTCCATAAGGGGAGAGCTTAGTAACATATCAGCGCTTACTTCATTACAAGCAACAGGAATGTTCCACACTGCGGCTAAACGAAGCAATGCTTTTACATCAGGGTCGTGCGGCTGAGATGCCAGAGGATCCCAAAAAAAGATTAACACATGAATTTCATGTTCCGCTATTTTAGCACCAAGTTGCTGATCACCCCCCATAGGTCCACTGAGTAATTGCACGACATTCAAACCGGTGGTTTTTTCTATTAAATGTCCGGTTGTACCAGTGCCGTATAGCTTATGTTTACTTAGCATTGGAGTGTGTTTTTCACACCATAATTTTAACGCGGCTTTTTTTCCATCATGTGCAACAAGGGCTATGTTTTTCTTAGCTGGAAGAGATTGTATTTTTTGGTCCATGCTGATTCTTATTAGTTAGAGTAATAAATTGATAGCCAAGGCAATAAATACAATGCCTGTGAACCTATCTATCCAAAGTTGGCTATTAGGGTGACTTTTAAAAAACTGGGCTATTTTATCGCCGAAATAAATATACGTGCAGTCGATAGGAAAAGCAAAGATTGGATACAGTAGCCCAAAAAACGCCAGCTGAAAAGTTGCAGATGACAAGCTAGGGTCTACAAATTGTGGGATAAAAGCAATAAAAAACAAAGCCACCTTAGGATTTAGTACTTCGGTCATCATAGCTTGAAACATCACGTTTTTGTTTTTACTGGTGGTAACATGAGGCTTATCTTCTTGCTCGCAAATGGGGGGCTTAAAGGTGCCTTTAAGCATCATAAACCCTAAGTAACATAAATAGGCTGCACCTGCATATTGTACGCTGGCATAGGCAGTTTCAGAAGCTTTTAAAATAGCGCTTAAACCGACAACCGCAAAAAATGTATGTACTACGCCACCTAACGCAAAGCCAAAAGCACTCTGCATACCTGCTTTTCGCCCATTTGCAAAAGTTTGCGCCATTAAAAACGCGTTTGATGGCCCAGGCGCAACGGCCATTAAAAAGCTAGCGAGTAAAAATGAGAGCAAAAAGTCGGGGTTGATCATTAAATAGTACAAAAAAGAAGTGGTAAATGATTTTATCAAGCAATGAGGAAAATAAAAAGCGGGCATATTGCCCGCTAAGTTGAGGATACTAAGTTCTTTTAAAACTAGTCGTTATGCTTTTAAACATAATGAAGTGCTAAATTTATTAAAAACTAACGGTGATATTATTTGAACACACCGTAGTGCTCAGCGCTTCACACACTTGATATGTATAGGTACCGCCACCCTTAGTATTAATGCTGTCGGTGTAGGCATTATTATTTGCAGTGGTAATGACTTTGTTACCATTGCGGTAGATATCAACTTGGCTTGTTGCCGCGCCATTCCAACTTAAATCAACAAATTTAGTGCCTTTTGATTTGTAACCTGAAGCGCTAAGAGAGATAGCATCTACGCCTGGCTCTGGATCAACACCACCAGTATCGCCACCCGCACAGCCGTTTGCTGTAAGGTAAGCATCAGCGTCAGCCGCTTTTACAATACCGTAGCCAAAGTAATCATCACGACCAGCAGCCCCTTGATCTTGCGCAGTTGCCTTTAACGCATCGCGAATTTCTGTGCCTGTACAGTCACTATGATTAGACCATACTAGCGCAGCAATACCTGAAACCGCAGGAGTTGCCATTGACGTTCCACTCATAAAGCCATAATCAGTTGCGCCAATATTAATTGTCACGTTTGTACTAGCGACTAATGCACTACGATCTTCAAATGCAGCGCCTACAGCGGGAATTGTAGTATCGTTGGTATCACCTAGTGTTGCGTATAACATGCCAGCTTCATTGTTGATAATAACCGCACCTACACCGCCTGAGTTTTCACAGTTAGCGACTTTGTCATAAAATGAAATAGCGCCGCGGTCAATCATACATACTTTACCAGCCGCCGCTGGATCAACTGTTTCGCCAGTTCCCATAAAGTAGGTACTCGCAGTGATTTGACCTGCATTTTCCATTGCTGATGAATTATATGCTGTGCCATCAGCCGACATACTCGCTGCTGTTGCCATGCCCGCAGGGTAGGTCGATAGAGTATCAACACCACCAGCAGTTACTTCAACACAAATTGTTTCATCATTAGTTGCGCGTTTACCACGGCCAGATGAACAGCTTGGGAATTGTGAAAAGTCAGCAATTTGATTATCGGCATCATTAGCGCCGACCATCATCACCGATGAGTAGCCCGCAGGATAAGAACGTACGTTATTACCATCGTTACCCGCTGCAGCAACTACAAGGCCGCCAGCATTAGTAAAGTTAGCAAACGCATTTGACTCTGTACTGTTTGAGCCACCGCCCCCTAAGCTCATGCTAATAATATTTGCACCTGCTTGAGAACATAAATCAGCCGCTTGAGCTAAATCAGATGAGTAACCCCAACCCGCTTCGTTAAATACTTTAATAATGTGCATTGCCACACCCGGTGCCATACCCACAACACCGAGGTTATTATCTGCAGCACCAATCGTACCGGCGACATGCGTCCCGTGTGGACCGCCATTATCAAACCAATTTCCAGTACCGCTGTCGTTATCGCCAGTAATGTTACCCCAAACAAAATCAGGGTTTGAGCTATCTAAGCCTGAATCGATAACGCATACTTTCATGCCTGCATTGGCATCAAAAGTAACTTGATCAACCTGTGATTGATAAACCGCATATGGCGTAATTTGTTGCTGCATGGCATCACCTACATCATCGTTAAATAATGACATAGGAACGCGCTTATGATCTTCTTCAATGAGTTTAATATGCGGGTTGTTAAGCAGGCCTTTTAAGCTACTTAAATCTTGTCCAGTAAATTTGGCTGCAATGAATCCATTGCCATCTACTTTAATGTCACCACCTAGTTTTTTAGTCAGCGCTTTAACAACACCTTTTTTATTATTATCAACTTGGATGATGAAGCGATCGTTCGCAGCTTGGGCAGCACCTGCTGAACAAATACCAGTAAGAACTAATGCTAAGGCGAGTTTATTCTTTTTCATATTATATTATCCTAGAATTAACTGGTTAACTAATTGTTAACTTTAGCAGACAGTAAAATAATATAAAGCATAAAACAAGCTGTTTTATCTACAAAAACAAAACTATTTAACTTTAAAATAGCCAGTATTAAACAAAAAATATACATTTGTATCTGAATTAGGGGCGGCTAATCAGGTAAAACCTGAATTAGCCAAAATTGAAGAGTAATAGAAAACGCTTTAGCGCCTAAGCATATTTAGTATAACGAAATAGTAAGTAAGAAAAGGGAATTAATAATAAAAAGTGTGTGCCTATAAGCTCGGGTGTAGATAAGTTTAAATATTGAGTAATAAACACCAATAAACTTGCCCCACTCATTTGCATCGCTCCTAAAAGAGCTGAGGCGGTGCCAGCTTGCTTAGGGAACAGACTTAAAGCTCGTCCAGCGGCAGAGCCAAGTGTTAAAGCAAAACCAAAGGCAGCAATAAACATAGGGATCATTAATGCTAATGGGGTTTTATATTGGCTTAATACTAGCATCAGTAAGCCTGCACTCACTAACAACACAAGACCTGCTTTTAGTGCTCTTTTTGGTTGGCGTTTAATGTAAATAGGCATGATAAAGCTAGCAAGAATACTAAGCACTGCATTAAGCGAGAACCAAAAGGTAAAGTCGGCTACGCTGCCCCCTAATTCAGTAATAAGCCAACCAGGAGCCAATGTTACAAATACTAATATAGCTGACATAGTGACCATACATAGCAAGCTATTAAATAAAAATAACGGAGTTGAAATAATTGGGATAAAGCGCCTTAGATCTAAGATATGCCCCTGGTAATGGCTGTCTACTGGGCGTGTTTCTCTAAACAATAATAAGGTGACAATAAATCCTAATAATGCAAAACCAGTTAGAAATAGAAAGTTCATTTGCCAACCAAACTGCACGGTTAACCACGCACCTAAAATGGGTGCTAACGCTGGAATAAAGCACACGATCCCGTTTAGGTAGGTAATTATTTGGCCACTGCGTTCACTACCAAACTTATCTCTTACTATTGCAAAAGCAACAACAAAGGTGGCGCATGCGCCTAACCCTTGAATTGCACGAGCAAAGATCAGTATTAAAAAGCTAGGAGCATAGTATGCACCTAATGCCGCCAGTCCATATAAAGTTACACCGGTTAAGGCTACCGGCTTACGTCCAAAACGATCAGCAAGAGGGCCTGCAATTAATTGCCCCAAACCAACAGTAAGCATAAAAATAGCCACCGTTTGCTGTACTTGTTTTTCGCTCACTGAAAATTGCTCTGCAATAGTAGGAAAGGCAGGTAAATAAATATCAATGCCCATAGGACAAAAAATGACGAGTAACGCTAAGATCAGTAATAAAATTAAGTTTGGTTTAGCGGGCTGTGTTTGCATCAGGTCTCCTTTTGTCGGTATTTTAAGTGGCGACTGATGAAAAAGAAAGGGCTTATGACCGATGCATCAGACATGTTACCTACTTTTAACTTTATTATGATTATTTTTGTTTAAGTATCACACTTCTTTAAACTGATCCGATGTGTTAATTTGCTTTTTAAGCAAAGACAATGGAAAAACAATAATGAGTAATGAGTCTGCATTAATAAAAACGTGGCATAAATTTAAAAAGCTGCCGTTTGGTAACTGGCTGTTTAGTAAAGCCGTATGTTTTAAAGCGCCTTACTTTGGCTCTATGAAACCTACTATTTTAGATTTAAAAGCAGGGCACTGTAGTGCTGTGGTTAAAAACACACGCCGTGTACACAATCACATTGGCACTATTCACGCTATCGCACAATGTAATTTGGCTGAGCTGTGTGCGGGGGTGATGGTTGATGCAACAGTACCTTATAAAACCCACCGTTGGATCCCTAAGGGAATGACAGTACAGTACCTGGCTAAGGTAGACACTGATGTTACCGCTATCGCTGAAATTGACTTGCCTCATCAATGGATTGATAAAGAAGATTTAGTCGTACCGGTAAAGCTTTACAATACGCGTAACGAACTGGTTTTTACCGCAGACATAACCATGTATATAACACAGAAAAAGTAAGTGTATAAGCCGCTAACGGGATTTTAAAGAGGTGATTAATGGTTTAGCCAACAGGCAGGCTAAACCATTATAAACTAATGTAGCTAGCTTTTAGCTGCAGGCTGCTTATTAACAAACGAAAGCCCGCTGTCTTCATTATCAACAATGGCTTTTACGTCGTGAGCTGGTTTTGGCTTATCTTTAGCATGCTCAATCACTTCTTTTTCAAAGCGCTGCTTTAAACTGCCTTCAATAATAGCACCTGCTTCTATGCTCAGGGTGTCATGAAATATATCGCCAAGTACATGAGCATTATTTTCGATCTTTACTTCACTTGCATTTAAAGAGCCGATGATTTTACCCTTAACAACGACACTGCTTGCCTCAACAACGCCTTCAACAACACCTGAGGTGCCAATCACTAAATGTTCGGCCTTAATGTCACCATCAATACGTCCGTCGAGTTGTACTTCACCTTGGCTTACCAAAGAGCCCGTTATACGCACATCATTAGAAATGATTGAGGGAGTGTGACTCACTCTCTTAATAGATGAGTCTGTTTTTGCTTGTTTATTTTTACCAAACACGAGAAAGCGCCTTTGTTATTTTTAGTGGATTGACATGCTTGTCGTCTATTAATACTTCATAGTGTAAATGAGTACTTGTACTTCTTCCGGTACTGCCCATTAAGCCAATGACATCGTGCTTTGTGACTAATTGACCTTTTTTAACATTAATTTTGTTTAAGTGACCAAAGCGCGTTACAACACCGTTTTTATGCTCTAACTCTATAAAGTTACCATAACCGCCATTACGGCCAGCTCGACGAACCGTGCCATCGGCAGGGGCAAAAATTTCTGTTTTATGCCACCCAGCTAAATCAATGCCTTTATGAAAAGCGCGCCTTTTATTCATTGGGTCTTTTCTAAGTCCAAAATTACTGGAAATATAATATTTTGCAGCAGGTAAGGGCAGGGTACTTGGCAACTCAGTTAAAAAGCTCTCTAGCTGGTTTAACAATAACAACTTATCTGCAATGATTAGAAAGTTACTAGGAATTTTACTTTCATCGAGTATATCTAGCGGGCCACCTTGTGCCGTTGTTTGCGTGCTTAACGAGAGATGTTGTGCCAGTGCATTTTCAAGACCCGTGCCTTTGAGTATTTCTATAATCGCATCATGGCGCTGATTAATCTGCGCAGCCAATAACGTGAAATTAGTATCGTACTGCTGATTTAGCATGATGTAGCGCTGCTCAAAACTGGTTAAACTGTTTTGTGCATGCTTATTTTGTGTTTTATCTTCTTCGAGCGGCTCATGAAATTCGCTTTCGTTCTCATTAATAGGAGAAGATTCAAGCTCACCCTCTAATTTTATTACATCTTTGCTGATAGAAGCTGGGAGTGATTCAATCATACCTTGAAGTAAAGCTTGTTTTTGTTCAAGTTCAGCTAACTGTTCTTGCTGCAATGCGTAGCGTTGTTGCTGTTGCTTTACTTTTTGTTGCCATTGTACTTGCTTATCAAGCTGAGTTTGCTCGATATGAGAAATTTGGTGTGTTTGCATATAAACACGGATACTCGAAACACTGATCCATGCAATAGCAATGAAAATAATAGCAAGCGCAGAAACCTGTAACCAAGGCGCCAAAACAACATGCTTTACTTCACCATTTTGGCGAATGAGCAGCTGACGAGCTGGGAAATGTTTATTAAAAAAAGACTTTATAAATACAGGCATGTCACATAAATACTGGCTATTAACGGATTCAAGATAGCAATTTGAACTAAAAAAGCCAGAAAAAAATTGTAACTTCGGCTTAATTAATAAAAAAGGGCTGCTTATTCAACAACCCTTTTTTACTAGTTTATTGATTTTATATATTATTTTGCTGGTAGTACGGTGCTCTCTACAAAGCCAAAGCCAATACGTGCAAAGCCTTCTTTTTCACACCAGCCACGCATTATAACGTTGTCGCCATCTTCCAAGAAGCTACGCTGCTCGCCGTTGCTTAAAGTAATCTTTTCTTTACCACCACGAGAAAGCTCAAGTAATGAACCCGCTTCTTCGTGAGTAGGCCCTGATTGCGTGCCAGAGCCCAGCATGTCGCCTGGCATAAAGTTACACCCGTTTACGGTATGGTGAGTTACCATTTGCGCTACAGTCCAGTATGAGTGCTTAAAGCTAGACTTAGACACTTGAGTTGGGTTGTAGCCTTCATCACGCATTTTTTGTGTTTGAATTTTAACATCCATTTGAATATCAAATGCACCTTGATCACGGTTAGCCGTTGATTCTAAGTACTCAAGTGGCTGCGGATCATTTTCATCACGCGTCCAGCTTGTTCTGTATGGTGCAAGTGCTTCGGTGGTAACAATCCATGGAGACACGGTTGATGCGAAATTTTTCGCTAAGAATGGACCAAGCGGTTGGTATTCCCATGCTTGTAAATCACGTGCTGACCAATCGTTGAAAACACAAAAGCCGAATACATGCTTTTCAGCATTTTCAATTGCGATTGCATCGCCTAGATCATTACCTTTACCTAGGTAAATACCTAGTTCCAGCTCGTAGTCAAGGCGCTTACATGGACCAAATGAAGGAACTTCTGCATCTGGCGCTTTAGTTTGTCCTTTAGGGCGATGAAACTGCTGTCCAGACACGCCAATAGACGATGAGCGACCATGATAACCAATCGGCACCCATTTGTAGTTTGGTAGTAATGGGTTATCGGGACGGAATAAACTTCCTACGGCAGTCGCATGATAAATTGATGTGTAAAAGTCAGTGTAATCGCCAATGCGACACGGTAGAGCAAATTCAATTTCGGTTTGTGGTATAAGCGCTTGTGCTAGTTGCTCTTGATGAGCAGAGCCTTCACGTAATGCCTTAGACAGTGCTAAACGAAGCGCTGACCAATATTGCTCACCTAATCCCATAAACTCGTTCAAAGTCGGGTTACTTGCAGATGCAACGGCTGTTTGGGCGTCACCTGAAAAAATACCGAGTTCATTTACTTTTGCTAAATCAATAACCTGATCGCCAATGGCAACAGCACCACGAAAAGCTTCATTGCTATTTTTGCGACGTACTTCTGCAAAAGGTAGGTTTTGAATAGGGAAGTCACATTGTGCATCATTTGCTGATGCTACCCAGCTAGTTAAATTTATATCATGGGTTTCGTTAATTAAACTCATTACATTTCCTTTGGTTTAGTTGGTCGCGCTTATCAGTATAAATATCAATTTATTAAATAAGAATATAGCACCCGTTAATTTCATCTATTACCTAGCTATATGGTGATGAAAAGCGCGATTTAAACACACAGAGAGATAGTTTTACCTCTCAATTACGATTAAACGACAAAAAGCAGCGAAATACGCTGCTTTTTAAAGTTACTTTATTTGCTTATAAAACGCCGCGGCGTTCTTGATCTCGCTCGATTGATTCGAATAGCGCTTGGAAGTTACCTTCACCAAAGCCGCCATCATCAACTCGTTGAATCATTTCAATGAAGATAGGACCAAATAAGTTTTTAGAGAAAATTTGCAGTAAGTAGCAATCTTCGCTTTGGCTATCAACAAGGATTTGATGTTCACGGATTTTCTCTTTGTCTTCTTTAACCCATGGAACACGGTCAAAAATAGTATCGTAGTACTCTGGAATAATATCTAAAGTAGCGATAGTCGATTTATCAAGCTTATCTAATGAGCTTACTAAGTCGTCAGTTAAGAACGCCAAATGTTGCACACCTGGGCCATTGTATTCACCTAGGTATTCATCAATTTGGTTATTATCGTTACCTTTACCTTCATTGATTGGAATAGAGAAGGTACCGCATGGTGATTTTAATGCATATGAAAGCAGGGCTGTTTTTTGGCCTTTAATATCAAAGTAACGTACTTCGGTAAAACCAAACACGTCTTTGTAAAAGTTAGCCCATGTTTCCATAGTACCTTTATATACGTTGTTGGTTAGGTGGTCGATACGTAAGAAGCCTTTACTCTCTACTTTGTTTGGCTCGCTCAGATCTTCGAAATCATTATCGTAGATAGAGCCTTTATCTCCAAATTGTTCAATAAAGTAAATTAAGCTATCGCCAATGCCGTAAATAGCAGGGTATGGTAAGTCTTTATTAGCTGCATCAGTGGCAGGCTTAGCGCCACGCTTAACCGCTGCTTCAAATGCTGCTTGAGCGTTCTCTACACGCCAGCCCATAGAACAAATTGCTGGGCCGTGATTTTTAGCAAACTCAGCTGAAAAGCCGTCGCGTTCATTATTTAGTAAAAAATGAATATCGTTTTGGTTGTAATAAACAATGTCTTTACCTTTAAATTTTTTTAATTTTGAAAAACCAAAATCGGTAAACACTTTGTCCATGTAATCGGCATCGGGTGTTGCGTATTCAGTAAACTCAATACCAACCAAACCTAAAGGATTATTTACTTCACTCATTATAATTACTCCCGCAATTAAGCACTGCGATTATTAGTTATCGTATTGCCTGCATGATTAACCAGATTACTGCTTTGGGGAAGAGGGTGTTGTTATTTAGTAAATAGCGCGTGTGTAAATTTTACGGGACGGTTAGCAAAGTATGATATTTATTTACATACGTGCCGAGGTAAGTAAAAATTAGCTAGCTCGGATAATGTACGTATTTTTTATGTATGTTACTGAATTTATTTGTTTTAAATTTAATTGCCCATCTGTTTTTTTAGTTCTTTCACACTAAAAAAAGAGTGGTTTTTGTATTCTATTGTTTACACTCAACCTGAGCGTAGCTGCTCACAACATTAACAAAGCAATAGATACTGAGGGTTTGATTCATTAACTCCACTTACTCTGTAGTATTACGCTGTAACAACAAATTTAGTTAACCTGAACTCTGGCTAAGAGATCTATTATCCAGAGTTCAGGTTAGTTAGCCATAAAAAATACCCCCTGCAGTTAGCTGCAGGGGGTATTTAATATCATTAGTCAAAGCGCATAATTACGCGTTGTGATTAATTTAAATTATTGGGCTGGTGAGGTTTGCTCTAAACCTTGTTTTTCCCATACTTTAGCTTTGAAGCTCATCAGTACTAAGATGATACCTACACCGATACTAAATAATGCAATTTGTAAGTAAAGGTTAGGAATTTCTGCAACATTGTTAGGATCAAAGTTACCAGCAAGTAATCCTGAAATTACGTTACCAATTGAGTATGTCAGTACAAATACACCCATCATTTGACCCGTATAGCGACGAGGAGATAATTTACTTACCGCACTCAATGCAACTGGGCTTAAACAAAGCTCACCCACTGTATGTAAGAAATACGTAGTAACCAGCCAGTAAGGAGCTACTTTTAAGCCTTCAGCTGCGTAATGCGCTGCCATAAACATAACTAAAAAGCCTGAAGCCATAATAACTAAGCCCAACGCACATTTTACGCTGTAAGTAGGCGAAACCATTTTCTTAGATAAATTAATCCAAAGAGCGGCAAAAAATGGTGATAGGGCAATAATAAATAGCGAGTTTAAAGATTGGAACCAAGTCGTTGGAATTTCAAATGTGCCAATAAGACGGTCTGTGTAGTCACGAGCAAATAGGTTTAATGAAGAACCCGCTTGTTCAAAACCAGACCAAAAACACGCAGAAGCGACACAGACTAAAAATAGCGCCCACATTCTTTGCTTTTCAGCATCGGTTAGTTTGCCTTTGAAATAAACAAGGCCAAAGTAAATGAAAAAGATAACAGTAAATACAACTGCTGTGTAACCTGCAACAATAGTCGGGTTAATAACTATAGCGCCTGTCATCGCAGCAGCAGTCACGCTGGCAACAACAATTACAAACGCAGCAATACCGCCCCATGCGCGTGAAGCACCTTTAGGGCTTAATGGATTCGCAGGTAACGAGCTATGTTCTGGTAAGTTATTAAGTGTACGTTTGTATTGTATTAAACCAATAGCCATACCTACAGCAGCTGCACCAAATGCCCAGTGCCAGCCTACGTTTTCCATAAAGTAACCACAAACGTAGTAACCAATTAAAGAACCTAAGTTAATACCCATGTAGTAAATAGCGTAACCACCGTCACGGCGTTCATCTTCGTCAGTATAAAGCTGACCAACCATGGCACTGATATTAGGTTTAAGTAAACCAGTACCCGTTGCGACAAAGATTAAACCAATGAAAAAAGAATATTCATGCGGAACGGCTAAAATAATGTGGCCACACATGATGATGATACCGCCGTACCATACTGCTTTTTGACCACCAAATAATCTATCTGCTAACCAGCCACCAGGTAAACCTAAAAAGTATACTGAACCTGTGTATAAGCCATAAATTGCAGCAGCAGAAGCAACGGTAAATCCTAAGCCTTCTTGTTGTAAACTTGCTGTCATAAATAATACGAGCATAGCTCGCATACCGTAGTAACTCATTCGTTCCCACATTTCTGTGAAAAACAGGGTTGAAAGTCCTTTAGGGTGACCAAACCAGCCACTGTCAGAATTTGAACTCATATTTACTTCCTAATTCATTATTGTTTTGATGACCTTGTGGTTTTTTATTTAGCTAAATTGTTACTTCTAAAAAGTATAATAAATGCTCGATCATCAGTGTTTTTATGCAGCTAAGGTAATGGTTTGCTAAACGCAGCTATACGTTTAGGTAAGAGTCACACCCTTATCCTAGTTACAATTGCGCTTAAGTATACATAGACCTTTGTACGAGGGGAAGCGTTGAGCGCGCTATCACACATCCGTTATGTAATTGTTAAATACCAACAGCTAAAGTTCTAGTTGTTGCACTAAACACCTAAACTTATCAAAAAAGATATTTAACAACACAAGTAACATTGTCTTTGCAAAGCTATCTTTTATCCGGTTTTAATTTCTATTGAAAAAATATAAAACCGCTTTATTTACGGGGGGTTACAAGCACCAAGTTATTCAACAATCGTTAACCTTTACTACTTTATTTTAATAATCACCGTTTAGATTAAACATGAGCAAATATTAGCGGATGCACAGCAATGATTAGCCCATTGGAGAATATAATTTATACAAAGTTAGTTTGGCTATATTTACATGTAATGACCCGGAGCTTTAGTGAGCAGCCAAGATTAAATATTTTAAGTGCTTGAAAAAGCGCTCTAGGAAGTAAAAAAACATTTTTCGTCCAAATTTCTTTACAATAAACTATGCTGATAATCATAGTTAGCGTATTATTCACGCCAATTAGTTTTTTCCTTACCTGAGGGTGTATGCGTTTAGATATTCACTGTGCAGACCGAGTTGGTATTGCTCAAGAGATTCTTAATATTTTAGTTAGCTACAATGTTGACTTGAAAGGAATTGAAGTCGACTCAGTTAATTGCCGTATGTATGTGAGTTTTCCTGAAATTGAATTTGAACAATTTCAAAAAATTATGCCTTCAATTCGATTGATCGATGGTGTACATGATGTACGTACCACCGCGTTTTTACCTTCTGAACGTGAGCACAATGAATTAAACACCTTATTAAGAGCACTGCCAGATGGTGTCATATCTATTGATGCTAAAGGCTGGGTGCGTTTGTGTAACGACGCGGCGTGTAAAGACTTACAGCTAACAGAAAAAGAAGTCATTGGCGCCAATATCAATAATTTACTTAAAGGTTTTAATTTTACCCGTTGGTTAGAAGGCAAAGAAGTACTTGGGCAAACTACCCGTGTAGAAGTGGCAGGTGAAGACTTTATTGCCGATATTTTACCTATTGCTGTACCACAAGGCAGTGAGGGGGATGTGTTAGCGGGTGCGGTAATTAATATAAAATCGCAAAGCCGCCTAGGTCAGCAAGTGAGTGCGTTTAGACGCTATGGCCAAGAAAGCTTTGCGACAATTCACAATTTTAGTACGGCGATGCGTCGTGTTGTACGCGAAGCGCGAAAAATGGCGCAACTTGAAGCCCCTATTCTTATCACCGGTGAAACCGGCACAGGTAAAGAGTTATTAGCGCGAGCTTGTCACTATGCATCTAACCGCTCAGTAAAACCGTTTATTGCTTTATCGTGTGCCTCGTTACCAGATGATGTTGCCGAGTCAGAACTTTTTGGTTACGCCGGATATGAAGAAAATGCAGCGCCTAAACGCGGTGTACTTGAACAAGCGGATGGTGGAACAGTATTTTTAGATGAAGTGGGTGAAATGTCGACTCAGCTCCAAACTAAATTACTGCGCTTTTTACAAGACGGCACGTTTCGAAAAGTAGGCGACGAAAACGAAGTTAAAGTAAATGTTCGCATAGTTGCTGCTACCCAAAAAGATTTACCTGCAATGGTGCAAGAGGGCGTATTTAGAGAAGACTTATACTATCGCATTAATGTACTAACGTTAGAAATTGCACCACTGAGAGATCGTAAAGCCGATGTTGGCCCACTTGCTGAACACTTTATTCAAAAATATGCGCAGCAAAATGGCCATACTGTGCCTGAGCTATCTGAAGAATGTTTAACGTTTTTACAAGATTACCCATGGCCAGGTAATGTGCGCCAATTAGAAAATGCTATTTACCGTGCGGTATCGTTGTTAGAAGACAGTGAATTGCGAGTTGAGCATTTACAACTGCCGACCTTTACTCATGATTTAGGCTATTTAGAGTCTGATTTTGAGGGCTCGCTTGATCAAGCGGTTAAGCGTTTTGAAGCTACCTTATTGCGTAAGCTTTATCCAGCTTATCCAAGTTCACGTCAGTTAGCTAAGCGCTTAGGGCTAAGTCATACAGCGGTAGCTAATAAACTACGTGATTACGGTATCAATCGTAAAACGGTTAAAGTTTAAAGATAGATATTAAAACAACCTTTCTTAGTGATTGTCCCCTTGGTGTAAAAATACCCTAGGGGATCAATTGCTATGATACACTCACAAAAAACAAACTGGTAAGACCTCTACTGTGAACTTATATTTTAGACTGCTGCTACTATTTTTCAAAATTAAACGTAATCGTGATTATCAATCATTGTTAGACACGGTTGATATAGACTACAAAGCACTGCCAAGTGACTGTGATATTAATTTGCACTTAACTAATTCACGCTATTTAGCAATGATGGATTTATCGCGCACATGGATGACCGAGCGAGTTGGTTTACTAAAGCAAATAATGAAGCGTCGTTGGTTTCCTATTGTTAATGCAACCGCCATTACTTATATCCGTGATATTAAGCCTATGCAGCGCTTTACCATTAGTACCCGTTTAGTCGGCTGGGATCATAAATACTTTTATATTGAACAAAAATTTCATTCAGAGCGTGGCTTACATGCAATTGCCTATGTACGTGGCGTATTTAAAAGTAAAAAAGGGGTGGTAAGCGTTGAGCATATGCTGGAGGTTGCTGGTTTTGAAGGCGTAGCACCTATTTTACCGGCAGAAATAATTCATTGGAAAGAAATGCTTGAGCAAAAAAAAGTAAATAACTTACCTCGTTAATTACACGCAAAAAAAAGGCCTTACGGCCTTTTTAACACACACATAATCGTTATTAAAACGAGTATTTAAGACCAAACATAGCTACAACAGGGTCAAGTGACACGGTTGAAGTTAATGCTTTTGCGCCATTAGCATATACAGTCGCATCAGTATCTATATCCATGATAGATACCATAGCGTGTAGGCCCCATTTCTCATCAATCTTGTAGTTAGCACCTACTTGAGCAACAAAACCAAATGAATCATCTAGTTTTACTTCCACGTCGTCAGTATTTAAAGTTGCTTTAAGTGCTGCAGAAGGCTGCTCGTCAAAGAACGTCGTATAGTTAATACCTACACCAACAAATGGACGAAGTGCGTAGCTGCTGTCTAAAAAGTGGTATTGTGCAACCAGTGATGGTGGTAAATGTTTAATGTCGGCAATTTTATTACCAGCTAAACCGCCTGTACCTTCTACATCATGAGAGAATGGCGTTGCTGCAATAAGCTCTAACACCCATTGGTCGTTAAATGCATAATCTACAGTAATACCTAACTGAGTATTTGAATCACCTTTTAAACCAAGAGTAGGTGCTTCGTTAATCTTTGAGCCATCGTTATCAGGGTTAACATTAATTGCGCCAACATTAACGCTAAAGTTAGCGTGTGCTGCAGGAGAAAGAGCTAGTAAAGAAGTAAGTATTGCAATGCTTAGTTTAGTTTTCATGTTGTTCTCCGTGAACTACTGTGTGACTATTTGTTGATTGAGGCTATTATCGCTCGAGTTTAAAAATAAAAACCTGTTCTAGATCAAAGTTTCAAAAGCGTATAAGTAAAGAGCCTCTATTTATTGATTTAGATTAAACTTTTACTTACTTAGTGCTCAAAAATTATTGACTGATCACTTAAATACCGGCCGTAAACGAAGTATTCAGAATATAATCAGCTAGTTTTGTTAAACTAGGGCTATGTTCACGGTTTAATAAAAGTAAGCGGCCTCATGACTCCCTCTGGTCAACTATTTCTTCAAGGCTCTATTGCCAAAGCGCTATTAAAATTAGGCATTCCTATTATCCTCATTAATATTTTGCAGTCTGCTTATCAGCTTACAGATGCTTTTTGGGTTGGCCGGTTAGGGGCTGCGCAAGTGGCTGCTGTATCGATTAGTATGCCTGTCACATTTTTAGTTATTGCGATAGGTTCGGGATTTGCTATGGCTGGGGCGATTTTATCGGCCCAATACATGGGGGCAGGACAACAAGATAAGGTTAACCATGTTGCCGCGCAAACGGTGTTAATGGTGACATTAGTTGCACTATTACTTGGGTTACTAGGCTATGCATTATCACCTTATTTTTTAACCTTACTGGGGGTTGAAGCGGCCGTATATAGTGATGCACTTAAGTTTATGCATGTATCTTTTATTGGCGTTATTTTTGTGTTTATTTATGCCATGTTTCAATCGCTGATGCGGGGTATAGGGCAAACGAAGGTGCCGTTAATTATAGTCAGCACAACCGTGTTACTTAATTTTATACTCGATCCGTTATTCATATTTGGCTATGGTCGTTTTGAGGGGCTTGGTGTGATGGGCGCTGCGCTAGCAACATTGGTTACACAGAGCTTAGCGGCGCTTGCGGGCATCATTATATTTTTACGTGGTCGCCATGGTATTCAATTACAGCTAAAAAGCTTTTACCCCGACTGGCATTATATTAAGCGCGCTTTTTTCTTGGGAGCGCCTGGCTCTATTGAATTATCGACACGTGCATTTGGTTTGATCATCATGTCATTTCTAGTTGCCAGCTTTGGTACTACGACAATTGCTGCTTATGGTGTTGGCTCTAATATTTTGCAAATGGTAATGATCCCCGCTATGGGCTTATCAATGGCGGTATCAACCTTGGTTGGGCAAAATATGGGGGCTGGTAATATCAAGCGGGCTGAGCAGATCACTAAACTTGCTAGTGTGTGGGGCTTGTTAGGGCTCTCATGTGTTGGCGCCATTGCATATTTATATGCAGATTCATTAGTTGCATTTTTTATTCCTGACGATAATGACGTTATTACTAATGGGGCGCAGTTTATTCAAGTAATGTGCTTAAGTTGGGGTGGAATAGGGGTGCAACTTTGTATTGTTGCTGCTTTTCGTGCCTCAGGTAATATGCTCAATGCAATGGTTATCGCGTTATTATCACAATGTGTAGTGCAGTTCCCTGCCGCTTATATTCTTTCTAATCATACTGAGCTTGGCGATCAAGGCATTTGGTATTCTTTTGCAATTACTAACATAACCATCGCATTGATAGCATTTGCATGGTTTATGCGTGGCTCTTGGAAAAAAACCAAGTTAACTAAAGAAGATAATCACATAGTGCAGGTTACACGAGAAACATTAATAGAAGAGGGCGCACGTTAGCTAGTAAATTCATAATGCGGTCATAAAAAGTCGTTGTAATAAATACACTGCTAAAACGAGGTGTGTTTATTATGACAAAAGCTATCAATACAAAAGCACAAGCGCCGTACTTAACTATTGCACAGTTAAAAACAGTGAGTCACTTACAAACTCTGATCCGATTTAAATCGATTACTCCTAATCCAGCTGGTGGCATTGAGTGGCTTGCGAACCACCTTACTGAGTTAGGCTTTAGTACAGAGCAATTTAGTTCTAATAATGTGACAAACTTAATTGCAAAAATAACCTTTGGGGCAGGCCCCGTGGTGGCATTTTCTGGCCATATTGATGTGGTACCCGCAACGCAAGGTGGCTGGTTAGCCGATCCGTTTGGTGGACACATAATTAACGATGCAATTTATGGGCGTGGTGCCGCCGATATGAAAGGAGGCATTGCCGCGATGCTAAGTGCAACGCAGACGTTAATAAACAGCGCGCAGCAAAAGCAGGGAACATTATTTTGGCTGATCACCTCAGATGAAGAAGGTGAGGCGGAGCATGGCTCTGTGTTGATTGCCAAGCGATTAGCACAACAGGGCGTTGTGCTTGATGGCTGTATTGTTGGTGAGCCAACCAGCCACCTGCAGGTAGGTGACACTATAAAAAATGGTCGACGTGGAGCCTTATCTGCGCGATTAGCTATTCAAGGAAAGGCTGGGCATGTAGCCTATCCTGAGAATACCATTAATGCTGCGCACATCAGTGCTGAAGTGGTTAATAGACTCACACAAATAGACTGGCCTTTAGATGAACTTAGTTCAAAAACAACGCTGCAAGTCACCGGTATTAATATTGATAATGTGCTAGATAACCTCGTGCCAGCTCAGTGTGATATTACTTTTAATATTCGCTATAGCCATGGGTATAAAAGTAAACATGTTAAGCAACGTGTGTTTGCTGCACTGAAGGATTTCAGCGAGCATTTGGTTATACAGTGGGAGCGTCCATGTGAACCCTATTATACAAGCCATAAGATTGAGAGTTGCTTACTCGCTCAGTTAGAGCAGGCAATTTTTAAAGTGACGGGGAATTATCCTTTATTAAGCACCAGTGGTGGGACGTCGGACGGACGATTTTTTGCACAGCAACAAACACAAGTCATAGAGTGTGGGGTACGAAACCATAGTATTCATCAGGTTAATGAACATGTACCGATTTGCGACTTGTTAGAAATAGAAAAGATTTATACGCAATTACTCGATGGTATTTTTACTCAGCCTTGAAGTATTAACAACTATTAAAGCGCCGCTTAATGCCGCTTTAATAGTTATTCGATTAAGGGTTAACGCTTTAACTTGCTGATGCTGATTTATCAGTACCCAAGTAGCGTTTTGCTTTGCTTGGTTTTACTTTTTCAAGATCAACCAATACTAGGCCATCAATACAATTATTGAATTGTGGATCAATACTAAAGCTTAAAAATTTAACTCCATTTGGTTCGCATAGCTCTGTATATTGTTTAAATAGTGTGGGTACATGCGTGCCCATGTTAGCGAGTATGTGTTTAAGCTCTACAAAATCTTCTTTTATATTATTACCCTCGAACAAGTTAGTGCACTGAGTTTGCTGATCAGGTGTGTGACGAAAAGCATTGTTAGGGGTTGCGAGTGATTTTTCACAGCCATAATAGTGCTGATAATAATGCACTAATAAAGACTTTGCCTGCTCAGGTAGTGCGTTTGACACACTCACCGCACCAAATAAGTAACGGTATTGAGGGTAGCGATTTATAAAAGCGCCAATACCATACCATAAGTAGTCGAGACTTTTTCTGCCCCAATATTTAGGTTGTACAAAGCTTCGGCCTAGCTCTATGCCTTGTTTAAAATAAGGAGTCATATCTTGGGTATAATTAAATAGGCTATCGGTATAAAGCCCACTTTGTGAGTGTTGTTCAATCACATCCTGTGCACAAGCTAATCGGTAAGCACCCACCAACTCTAGTGCATGTTCATCCCACAATACTAAGTGCTGATAGTGCATATCGTATTTATCTATGTCTCGGCGGTTTCCACTACCTTCACCTACAGCCCGAAAAGCGATTTCTCGTAAGCGGCCCAGTTCACGAAATAAGGGAGAGCTTCCTTGGTATTGGTACAAATAAATCACCATGCCATCACTGGTTTTACCTAAATGTTCGCAGCATTCTATGGCTTTTTTTAATTCTTTTTTACATTCAGGAGAGGCAATTGGAGCATGAGTTTTTAATGGTAGCGTTTTTTTTGTGGTTAAACGATATAGTTGCTTACGGATTAGCTCAACCACTTCTTTGTCTTTTAAGTCTGGGATTAAATAAGACTCAGGAGCAATGGAAGCGCCAATTTCAAAATCGAGTGATTTTTGACGTTGCTTAAACATTTCTTTTACCAGTAATAAGCTAGCCAGTGGTTTATAAAGCATTGATGCGCCGTAAAACAGCGGGCTATTTCTGGCTTTAATATAGATAGGCAAAATAGGGCTGTTAGCCTTTTTTGCAATGCGTAAAAAGCCACTGTTCCATTTGCAGTCTTTTATACCCGTAGGACGAAGTCGAGAAACTTCACCGGCAGGGAAAATAAGTAACGCTCCTTCATTTTTTAAGTGCTGGTGGATATTACTCAGCTCTTGTTTTTTACTTTGCCCTGATAGGTTATCAACGGGTAGTAATAACGAATGCATGGCGTCAACGGTCATTAACATACGGTTAGCCACCACTTTTAAATCGGCTCTTACCGTTGATAACACATTAATTAATGCAAGCGCATCTAAGGAGCCGATAGGGTGGTTTGCAATAATGACAATTTTTCCTTCACTGGGAATATTTTCTATTTGCTTAGCTTTATAACGAGTTTCAAAATCAAGTTCATCAAGTACTTGCTCTACAAATTCTATTCCTTGAAGGTGGGGATAGGCAGTTGCAAAATTTGTAAATTCTTGTTCATGTAATAAGTAGCTAAGACTTTTTTTTACCAGTTTTTTTATTTTAAATGAGTTAGTTAACTGTGGTAAATTGGTTGCTATTACTTTATCTACACTGATCATACGCACCTCTTTTTATACTAGGCTAAGGCCAATATGTTTAGCTTAGAGTGCGGATATGACAATACGCGGTCAGTTGTGTGACTTTTTAAAACCGTTTACTTACTATTGAATTAAACCATACCAGTACTACTATTTACGGTTACTTTTTAAGGAATCATCATGTCAGTTTTAGTCGCGATTACCGGTCGAGATAACACAAAATTAATTGCAAGAATGCAATCACAATTACCCAATATTCAAATTGAGCAGCTTGATGATTGCCAAGATTTTGCAAGTGTGGAATTTGTACTGGCTTGGAATGCGCCCGCGTCTTTATGGCCAAAGTTGATAAATTTGAAAGCGGTGTCATCGTTTGGTGCTGGGGTTGATAGTATCGATTTAAGTTTACTACCTGCACATGTTGAAGTAGTGCGCATTGTCGATAAACAGTTAGCCAACGACATGGCTGAATATGTACTTACTTATGTATTAGCGCAAAAATTGCGATTAAAAGAATATTTTTTAAAACAACAGCAAAGTGAATGGAAACCCAAAAGAGCGCATAAGCATAATCAAGTGAGTATTTTAGGGTTTGGCGAACTAGGTCAAGCATGTGCACATAGGCTAGTTAGTAACGCTTTTAAAGTCAATGCTTGGAGCAGAAGTCCTAAAACATCAACCATAGCAACACTCTACCATGGTGATCAGGGACTAAATGATATGTTAGTGAATACAGATTATTTAATCTGTCTACTGCCACTTACTAGCAATACCAAAGGTATTATTAATCAACAGTTGCTTAAGCAACTTCCTGAGCATGCTGTGTTAATTAATGTGGCCCGAGGTGAGCATGTTGTTGAAGCTGATTTGCTCGATGCGCTCAACAACGCACGTTTACGAGCAGCAACGCTTGATGTATTTTCCTGTGAGCCACTACCAAGCGAACACCCTTATTGGCAGCATCCAAATATTACTTTAACGCCGCATTGCGCTGCGTTGTCAGATCTAGATAGTGTTGTTGAACAAATAGCAGATAATATTTTGCGTTTAAAAGCGAGACAGCCATTAATTAATTGCATTAATAAGCAGCAAGGTTATTAGTTTAGAGTTGTTTGACTTTAAAGGATTAAAATTTGTTTAACTTTTAATAGAAACAGCTTGTTAACATTTGTAATTTTTATTATTGTTAAAAGCCGTTCTAACAATAATAATAAATAGGATGAATTATGAAACCCAGTCAAGGGGGCGCAAAAATCAGCATTGTGGTTGTATCTATCATTATATTAGGAATATCTGCTTGGTTTAACCAAGCCAATGCGACAGTGCTGCTCAACTAATTCTTATTACCACAGTAGGAATTAGCTACGCTTGCTGTGGATTTCTCGGTTTTGATGCTTCTTATCATCACTCTTCTTCAGTAAGACATACGTTGCACCACTTCCTCCATGCTGCCTGAGTGCAGTATGAAATGCTAAAACACAGGGAATAGTTTGCAACCACTGGTTTACGTAACTTTTTAAAATACCCGGTTTGGCTTTATTTTTAATTCCTATTCCATGACGAACAAGAACCATTCTTATATTGCGCTGGTGGCAATCTTTAATAAAGGCCTGCAACGAACCATGGGCATTTTTTAAAAGTTGCCCGTGTAAATCTAACGTCGCATCGAGCTGATATTTAGCTAATCTTACATTTTTAAAAACCGGGCTTTGCACGCCATCTCGTTTAAAGCTTAATATGGCGAGTGGGTCGAGCAATTCAAGTGGTTCATCTAACGGATTAAATTGTTCACTGTTTAAGTTTAATTGTGCAGCTTTGTTTTTTTCTTGCTGTGCGATAACCGTTTTATGGCTTTTAGATGGTAATGTCACGGTGTCGTGATTGATAGGGGTAACATCTTCCATAGAGGATAAGAATAAATCGAAATCTGACAACGGCATGGGCTTATCTCAAAATAGGCAAGGGTCTGTTGACCTTTGCGGATTAAAATTTGTTCAAACTAGGGGCGGTTTAATCGCGGCGCGAGGTTTGTAACCTAGTGGGCTAAGTAAAAACCGAGCAACAAAGAGTAAATCGCCCCTAGGTAGAACCCAAAGGGCAGCGCCTGTTTGGCATTGATGCTGCGTTATCACCTATTTATGGGGAATAACCACACTACATAGGCTCTGCCTTGCCTAAATACCAAACAGACTGCTGCAAATTTAACCTTGAAAGGTCAACAGACCCTAATACGAGATAAATTTTAACTTAGTTCAAACTAAGACCCAAGATTTTTAAAGTTGTGGAATAAAAAAAGCCCAGAAAAACTGGGCTATAAAATATTCTAAGGGGAAGTAATTAGTGCTGAGATACAGTAAATTGTCCAAATGTATAAACTTTAAACAAATAAAATGTGTTGATCAAAACTAAACTCATATTTGAAATAATACTCGACGACATAAGATCTAAGCTAAATGATAGGAATAACAAACCACAAGCACTAATCGCAGCAACGCGAAGCAGTGTCAGTTGGTTAATAAAGAATGCACCTAAACCTAGTGCAAGTAGTAATGTATTTAAAAGCCAATCTAGCTCGTTTAGCATGGTCGTTTCAATAGTTCAGTTGTTGAAAAAAGGAGCGCCATTATGTTGATCTTTTGCACAGCTTTCAACCAAGTAATTTTAAATTTTCAGATTAGTTTTTTTAATGTTAAAAGTAAGTAAGCAATACTGAAAATATTCCTTCTTCAGCAATAATTCGATATTTTTGGCAGCTCTGCGGTTGCTGTAAATCAATACATAGGTAAAGGGTTCTATGCTCCTTATCCAGTTGCGGGTGGAGGGTTGAGTCCAGTAGTTTTGGTTCGCTTGAAAACAACCCAGGCCAATACACACTTTGGCTTACCATAGATGATTTTTTATAAGTAAGTAAGCTTGGCTTTGGCACTAAAACAAGTATAAGTAATAATATCGTGAAAATAAAAAACAGGGTCAGCTTGATACCACGTTTAGTGTTCTTTGATTGCGGCTTTAATTGTGAGCCAAGGTTTGCAAGCTTATTAGTGGGTGTAGGTTTAACAGTAATCGTTTTATTTTTTTTGCGGCGACTCTTTTTTGTGGTTTTCGACATAAAGCAAATCTGGCCTTTTTAGCTTAGCTCTCTATAATAAAGTAAATATTTGTATTTTAAGCAAATCACCAATTTCGCAGACATGGCTTTAGCCTATAAGGATTATATATGAATACGCAGCTATCTATTTTAATAGTTGATGATGTTAGCACGGTGCGTAGCTTTCTCAGTCAAACATTGATGCATTTAGGGATAGAGAATGTAAAAGAGGCGTCAACGGCCGCGCAGTGCATTAGCGAGTGTCGTGCAGCCAATTTTAATATTATATTTTTAGATATAGAACTACCTGATGGCGACGGTAAAGAGCTTATTGCGCAAATTAATGAGTTATCACCAGAGACAAACGTGGTGATGGTGTCGGCTCATTCAGGCGTTGAAAATGTGAAGGATGCGATAGATAGAGGGGCTAAAGGATTTGTAGTTAAGCCATTTTCTCCAAAGAAAATTGCGGCGATGTTGAAAAAGTTTTACCCAGAGCTTGATAACGTTTAATAGGCGCATTTATTTTGGGCAAAAAAAAAACCGGCAAAAGCCGGTTTTTTTAATCTTGCAAAAACAAATTATAGCGCTTTAATTTTAGCAGCTAAACGGCTCTTATGACGAGCAGCTTTGTTTTTGTGGATTAGACCCTTAGTTGCGTAACGGTCTAGGATAGGTGTAGCAACAGAAAAAGCTTGCTGTGCAGCTTCTTTATCGCCAGCTTCAATAGCTACGATTACTTTTTTGAAGTAAGTACGCATCATTGAACGACGGCTTGCGTTGTGCTGACGGTTTTTTTCGCTTGTGATAGCGCGTTTTTTTGCAGACTTGATGTTAGCCAAGGTTTGCTCCTAACAATCTTAAATAAAGCTTAAATTAAAGGCCGTGGAATATGCCTGTTTTTATCATGAATGTCAATTTAATTTTAACAATCCAAGAAAAACTGCTCCTTATAACGAACATCAATTTGCCGCTTTAGCAGTTAATAGCGCTATTGTAACAAAGCAAGGGGTTCCAGCCTAGTGCTTTAAAGCGATTTATAAAAAAGACTATGGCATAATTAACTTAATTGCTGATTTTTAATATGGATTCATAGTGTCAAAAGGTTTGTTTCGTTCTGGGATGATTGTAAGTGCAATGACAATGATCTCGCGTATTTTAGGGCTAGTACGAGATGCCGTCGTAGCTAACTTGTTGGGCGCAGGCGCTGCGGCCGATGTATTTTTATTTGCTAACCGTATTCCTAATTTTTTACGCCGTTTATTTGCCGAAGGGGCTTTTGCGCAAGCATTTGTACCGGTATTAAGTGAAATTAAACAGCAGCAAGGCGATGAGAAGGTCAGAATATTTGTTGCCCAAGCCGCCGGCACGTTAGGCACTATTTTACTGATAGTGACGCTCTTTGGTGTGATAGCGTCACCTGTTATTGCTGCTTTATTCGGCACTGGTTGGTTTATTGATTGGTGGCAAGGTGGCCCTGACGCAGAAAAGTTTGAGCTTGCCAGTTCGCTATTAAAACTGACTTTTCCTTATTTGTTTTTTGTAAGCCTTGTGGCGCTCAGTGGCGCTGTGATGAACGTTTATAATCGTTTTGCCGTTGCGGCTTTTACCCCGGTGTTACTCAATGTATCCATCATTAGTTGTGCCATTTTATTACATGATCAGTTTTCTGTAGGCGCTTATGCGTTAGCTGTTGGCGTGTTTTTAGGAGGCGTGGTACAGCTATTATTTCAACTGCCGTTTTTGTATAAAGCAAAAATGCTAGCGCGCCCGCGCTGGGGTTGGCAAGATGAAAATGTGAAAAAAGTACGCAAGTTAATGCTCCCAGCCTTATTTGGTGTATCAATTAGTCAAATTAACTTATTACTCGATACGGTAATAGCTTCATTATTGATGACAGGCTCTATCGCTTGGCTGTATTACTCAGATAGACTGATTGAATTCCCACTTGGTTTATTTGGCATTGGTATTGCGACGGTTATTTTACCTGCGCTGTCAAAATTACACAGCAGTAAAAAAAGTAGCGACTTTCAACATACCCTAGATTGGGGGGTGAGGTTTGTGATTTTTTTAGGGCTTCCAGCAATGATAGGATTGATGATTATAAGCCCACTTATTATTACCGTGCTGTTTGATCATGGCGCTTTCAAAGAAGCGGGCATCGATCATGTTAAGGCGGTGAGCTTAGGGGTGGTTGCCTACTCAGTGGGATTAGTCAGTTTTATGTTAATTAAAGTCCTCGCGCCTGGGTTTTATTCTCGCCAAGATACTAAAACACCGGTACGCATTGGTATTATTACTTTGGTACTAAATATGGTGTTTAATATTATGCTGGCACCATTTATTGGCTATTTAGGTTTGGCACTGGCAACCTCAATGTCGGCAAGTTGTAATGCCTACTTACTGTATCGACAGCTTAAAAAAGAGAATGTTTACCAGTTTTCCAGCATGAGTGGCTACTTCACTTTGAAGTGTTTGTTGGCAAGTATAACAATGGGCGCATTGGTTTGGTTTACTAGTAGGCAATATGACTGGGTTAGTTGGCACTTTAGCGAACAAGTTATGTTATTGGTTGTGTTATTAATTATTGCGATTGTTAGTTACTTTTTTATGTTGTTTTTGATGGGTGTTAGACTAAATACGATAAAAAGTGTAGCAATTACTGAATCAAATTAAAAAAAAGATTATAATCGGACACTCTGCGGCCCGAGGTCGCATTTTATCGCTCGCTGAAAAAGGCATTAGGTGGCATGGAGTTAATTAGAGGTATACACAATATACGCCCACAACACTTTGGTTGTGTGCTGACCATTGGTAATTTTGATGGTGTTCATTTGGGTCATGCTGCCGTATTAAAAGGGCTTTTAGCTGATGCAAAAGAAAATAATTTACCCAGCACTGTAATGTTATTTGAGCCTCAGCCACAGGAGTTTTTTGCAAAGAGTAACGCTCCGGCTAGGCTGACTCGACTGCGTGATAAACTTCGTCTATTGAGTAACTTAGGAATTGAACGCGTTATTTGTATTAGCTTTAATCAGGCTTTTGCAAACATGCATGCTGAGCAGTTTGTTAGCGATATTTTAATTAAAAAGCTGGGCGTTAAAGCATTAACGGTTGGTGATGATTTTAGGTTTGGTAAACAGCGCCAAGGTAACTTTAGTCTATTGGCAACTATGGGCACCCAAGTGGGAATGAGTGTTAAAAGCACTGCCAGCTTTAGGCAATTAAATGCTAGAGTAAGCAGTACCTTGATACGAGAAGCGCTTGCTGAAGGTGACTTAGTTAGTGCAAAAGTTATGCTTGGGCATAATTATGCAATATCTGGACGTGTTATTCATGGCTGGAAAAAAGGCCGCGAACTGGGTTTTAGAACGGCAAATATTGCACTAAAACGTCAAGTTTGTCCGGTCAATGGTGTATTTGCGGTTCAAGTGATGATCGCAGGAAAGCAAGTTTTTGGGGTGGCTAACATTGGAAACAAACCCACGTTTAATGGAACTCGTGCCTTATTAGAAGTTCACCTTTTTGATTTTGCACAAGATATTTATGGACAATTTATGCATGTGGAGTTAATTGAAAAACTCCGCAATGAGAAAAAATTCGAGACATTAACACAACTGACGGCACAAATAGCAACCGATGTTGCCGCCGCTAAGCAGTGTTTTGGTTTAAATTAGGTAGCCGATAGAAACGGAAAGTAGGATTAATGAGCGACTACAAACATACTTTGAATTTACCGGAAACAATGTTTCCAATGCGTGGCAATTTGGCACAACGTGAACCAAAAATGCTTAAAGCATGGTATGAAGACGACCTATACGGTCAAATTCGCAGCGCGAAGAAAGGTAAAAAAACTTTCATTTTGCATGACGGCCCTCCGTATGCAAACGGCGATATCCATTTAGGCCACTCAGTAAATAAAATATTAAAAGATATTATTGTTAAGTCTAAAACTTTATCAGACTTTGATGCGCCATACGTACCAGGTTGGGACTGTCATGGTTTACCAATCGAGTTAATGGTTGAGAAAAAAGTCGGTAAACCCGGTGTTAAGGTAACTGCGGCAGAGTTTCGTGAGAAATGTCGTGCCTATGCTAAAAAGCAAGTGGAAGGCCAAAAAGTAGACTTTAAACGTTTAGGCGTTTTTGGTGATTGGGATAAACCTTACCTAACCATGAACTTTGACTTTGAAGCTAATGCCATTCGTGTACTAGGCCGCATTATAAAAAATGGTCACTTACATAAAGGTGCTAAGCCTGTGCATTGGTGTACAGATTGTGGTTCAGCATTAGCTGAAGCAGAAGTTGAATATCAAGATAAACAATCTCCAGCTATTGATGTACGTTTTACTTTTACAGATCAAGATGCGGTGGTTAATGCGTTTGATTTGGCGGCTGGCCATACAGGAACAGGTAGCGTAGGAACCGTTATTTGGACTACGACACCATGGACTTTGCCAGCAAACCGTGCGGTAGCTGTGCATGCTGATTTAGAATACGCGCTAGTACAAGTAGAAGATGAAGGCGTTCAGCAACGTCTTATTATAGGTTCTGAGCTGGTTAAAGATGCGATGGATCGTTTTGGTTTTAACCATTTCCATATCCTTGGCTATGTTAAAGGCGCAGCACTTGAAAACTTAACCGTAGCACATCCTTTTTATGACTTTAATGTTCCTGTTATTGTTGCTGAGCACGTAACAACAGATTCTGGTACGGGTATCGTGCATACTGCACCAGGTCATGGTCAAGAAGATTTCGTGGCAGGTCTTGAGTACAATCTTGAAGTAGCTAACCCTGTTGGCGCAAACGGTGTGTACTTACCTGATACTGAATTATTTGCCGGTCAACATGTGTTTAAAGCCAATGCGAGTGTAATTGAGGTATTAAAAGAAAATAATGCCCTAATGCATCATCATGCATTAACGCACAGCTACCCACATTGCTGGCGCCATAAAACGCCTATTATCTTCCGTGCCACACCACAATGGTTTGTTAGCATGGATCAGGCTAACTTGCGCCAAGATTCACTGGCTGAAATTAAAAATACTCAGTGGTTACCTGAATGGGGCGAAAGCCGTATTGCTAACATGGTTGAAGGTCGCCCTGATTGGTGTATTTCACGTCAACGTACTTGGGGTGTACCTATTGCGTTGTTTGTTGATAAAGACACGGGCGCATTACACCCAAATACTCAAGAGCTGATTGAACAAGCAGCAGCGCTTGTTGAAAAGTCAGGTATTCAAGCATGGTATGACCTAGAGCCAGCTACTTTACTAGGTGAAAAAGACGCACAACAATACATGAAAGTGCAAGACACACTCGATGTGTGGTTTGATTCAGGTGTAACGCATGCCTGTGTTGTTGATGCGCGTGAAGATTTAACCGGTCCTGCTGATTTATACCTAGAGGGTTCAGATCAACACCGTGGTTGGTTTATGTCATCAATGATGACCTCAGTGGCAATAAATGGTCATGCACCTTACAAGCAAGTGCTAACGCATGGCTTTACGGTTGATGAAAACGGCCGCAAAATGTCTAAGTCATTAGGTAATGTTATTTCACCACAAAATGTGATGAATAAACTAGGTGCTGATATTTTACGTTTATGGGTAGCATCAACTGATTACACGGCAGAAATGACGGTATCAGATGAAATATTCAAACGTTCAGCAGATCGCTACCGTCGTATTCGTAACACCAGCCGTTACTTACTTGCTAACCTCAGTGGTTTTGATCCAAAAACGGATCAAGTTGCTGTCGATGATATGGTTGAGCTTGATAAGTGGATTGTAGGGCGCGCAGCACAGTTACAAGATGACATTTTAGCAGCGTACGATAGCTACCAAATGCTATTAGTAACGCAAAAGCTAATGAACTTCTGTACCGGTGAGCTTGGTTCGTTCTACTTAGACGTTATAAAAGATCGTCAGTACACGGCAAAAAGCGACAGCCATGCACGTCGTTCTTGTCAAACCGCGCTATACCACATTGCTGAAGCAATGACGCGTTGGATGGCACCAATCATGAGCTTTACAGCACAAGAAATTTGGGAAGCACTTCCAGGTGAGCGCAGTGACTATGTATTTACTTCCACTTGGTATGAGGGCTTACAAGCACCAACAACGACCAAGTTTAGTAATGAAGACTGGCAAGCTATTTTAAATGTGCGTGACGAAGTGAACCGTCTGCTAGAAGCTGCGCGTAAAGAAGAAGTGATTGGCGCTACATTACAAGCAACGGTTAACTTGTTTGCAAGCAAAGAACTTGCAGCTAAGCTGGCGGCACTAGGTGATGAACTGCGCTTTGTTTTACTCACTTCAGCTGTAAATGTTACTGAGGTTGATAGCCAGCCTGCAGACTCACAAGTAACCGAAATTGAAGGTTTATACATTAGCGTATCAGCAACTGATGCTAAAAAGTGTGAGCGCTGTTGGCATTATAGTGAAGATGTAGGTATTGAACCTGCGCACCCTGAAATCTGTGGTCGTTGCGTTAGTAACGTTGACGGTGAAGGTGAAAAGCGTCAATTCGCTTAGGAGTTGTTTTTAGTGAGCAAACTAACCCAAAAAAGTGGTTTAGTGTGGCTTTGGTTGAGTCTATTACTACTAGTAATAGACTTTGCCAGTAAAACACTGGTTGTAAACACCATGGCTTATGGTGAGTCAATTAATCTACTGCCTATTTTTAGTATCACTTATGTACATAACTACGGTGCAGCTTACAGCTTTTTAAGCGAAGCGGGTGGCTGGCAACGCTGGTTTTTAAGTGTAATAGCAATCGCAATTAGTTGTTTGTTGATATGGTGGTTAAAGCGCCTTCCAGCGTCTAATAAAGTATTGTGCGGTGCATATTCGTTAGTGTTAGCGGGTGCTATTGGTAACTTATACGACCGTGTTGCTTATGGTTACGTTATTGACTTTTTACATGTGTTTTACGAAGACTCACATTTCCCCGTATTTAATATTGCAGACTGTGCTATTTGTATTGGCGCTGCATTATTACTATTTGACGCCTTTACAGGCGAAGAACCAAAGGAGCATAAAGCATGAGCCAAGCTGTAATTGGTGAAAACTCAGACGTTATTTTTCATTTTTCTATTAAACTAGAAGATGGCTCTGCCGCTGACTCAACAAAAGTACATAACAAACCTGCTAAGCTCACTATGGGTGATGGCAGCTTAACCGCTAACTTTGAAAAATGTTTGCTTGGCCTAACTGCGGGTGAAAGCAAAACATTTGAACTTGAGCCTGAAGATGCCTTTGGTCAACCTAATCCAGATAATATTTATTATGTAGATCGTAGTAAGTTTGGTGCAGAAACACCGGCTAAAGTAGGTGCGATTATTGCCTTTACTCAACCTGATGGTACTGAGCTTCCAGGCCTGGTTCGTGAAGTGCAAGGTGAGTCAGTCACTATCGATTTTAACCACCCATTAGCAGGTCAACGTTTAACGTTTGAGGTTGATATTATTGAGGTACAAGGTTAATGGAAATATTACTAGCTAATCCACGAGGCTTTTGCGCCGGTGTTGACCGCGCAATTAGTATTGTTGAGCGCGCTTTAGATATTTTTGAAAAACCAATCTATGTAAGACACGAAGTGGTGCATAACCGTTATGTAGTCGATGGTTTAAAAAATCGCGGCGCCGTGTTTGTCGAAGAACTAGATCAGGTTCCTGATGATAGCATTGTTATTTTTAGCGCTCATGGTGTATCTCAGGCTGTTCGCTCAGAGGCTAAACGCAGAGAGTTAAAAGTATTTGATGCAACCTGTCCGTTAGTGACTAAGGTGCATATGGAAGTAACGCGTGCTAGTAAAAAAGGTATTGAATGCATATTAATTGGCCACCACGGACACCCTGAGGTTGAGGGTACCATGGGTCAATACGATAACGAGCAAGGTGGTATTTACCTTGTTGAAACGGTTGATGATGTATTAAAGCTTGATGTAAAAAATGCGGATAATCTTTTTTACTGCAGCCAAACAACTCTATCTGTAGATGATACTGCCGATGTGATTGATGCTTTACGTAGTAAATTTCCTGCAATCGATGGCCCACGTAAAGATGATATTTGTTATGCAACGCAAAACCGTCAAGATGCGGTTCGTGATTTAGCTGATAAAGTAGATGTGTTATTAGTTGTGGGTGCTAAAAATAGTTCCAACTCTAATCGCTTACGAGAACTTGCCGATAAGATGGGGACGCAAGCCTATTTAATTGATGATGCTAGTAATGTTGAAGCATCATGGTTTAATGGTATCAATAGTGTAGGTGTGACTGCCGGTGCTTCAGCTCCTGAGGTATTAGTTCAGCAAGTCATTACTCGTTTAAAAGAGCTTGGTGGCACGCAAGTAACCGAGAACCCAGGTGAAGAAGAAAACATCGTTTTTGCTGTACCAGTAGAGCTGCGTTAGTCTATTAATAGATAAAAGGAGGGCCGAATGAGTAAGCAACTGACACCAGATGCACTACTTTTTTCGGCCCTTTTTAATGAGCGTGGTGTACTTGCATCCCTCGTAGTAACACAAGTCGTGGCTATTATTTTAGCTTTTGCTCCTAATGCTGGCGGTGACATATGGCTGCACTTGGGAGAGATTAGTTTATTTCTTCATGTAACTGTATTGGTCAGTACCTCTTTTTTATACATTTGCCGGCGATTTCTTGCAAAACAACCTCAGTTTATTCAGCTTAGTTTTTTTATTGCTGTATATAGTCTGAGCACTGCTTTATTTAGTCTGGCTTTTTCTCATATTGCTTTTGATATAGAAAACGAAAAACAACTTACGTTTTTTGTGTTACGTAATTGCATTATTGTATTTTTGCTTACCTTACTTTTTGTACAATTTTTGCTTATTCATTTTGAAAAAGAACAGCAAGCCAAAGCACTCTCTCGAGCGGAGCTTGATGCCTTGCAGGCGCGGATCAGACCCCATTTTTTATATAATAGTTTGAATACGGCAGCAGAATTAACGCATCATGACGTTGAAGCTGCTGAGCATGCTATTTTGGCATTAGCAGCGCTTTCGCAAGCTGCAATGCGTTCAGGGCAAAGTGTATTACTCAGTGATGAAATAATATTAACTAAACAATATATTGCTCTTGAATCATGGCGTTTTGCAGAGCGTTTACAGGTTGAGTGGTTATTACCAGAAAACCTCCCTGCGCTCTATATTCCATATCTAACATTACAACCTTTGGTAGAGAACGCAGTATGTCATGGTGTAGAGCCCAGCCAAAGTGGTGCTACCATTAGTATTGAGTTGCATGTTACAACACATTATTTAACCTTGATTGTAACTAACCCTGTACCTACTGAAACTGCTAATACTAGAGAGCATAACGGTATGGCAATTGATAATATCCGTTCTCGTTTAAGTATTTATTATAAAGGTCGGGCGCAATTGACTATAACCAACAAAGAAAATAAATTTAGAGTTAAAGTGGTTATCCCAAAACAAACAGAGAACATGTTATGAATGTACTGATTGTAGATGATGAACCCTTAGCAAGAGCACGCTTAAAGCGTTTACTTGGTCAAAGCCATACATCCATTCATGTGCAAGGTGAGGCCGATAATGGCAATGACGCTTTAATGAAAATAGAAGAGCTTCAGCCTGATTTAGTGTTTTTAGATGTTGACATGCCAGGCTTAAATGGCATCGAAGTGGCTAATCAACTCAATGGCTTGGCGGTTCCCCCTGCGATTATTTTTATAACCGCTCACCCTGAGCATGCACTTGATGCACTGCAACTAAATGCAGCTGGGTATTTAGTAAAACCTATATCAGTAAAAAGTTTGCAACATGCATTACAACAGCTAGGACGTTTAAACAGAGTACACCTGCAACAGCAACATACAGAAAAAGTAACGTATCAACTGGCCGGCACTATCAGAAGTATTGAAATAGAGAGTATTTTTTATTTTAACGCAGAGGAAAAGTATACCAAGGTTGTGTTTGATCAAGGGGAAGCTTTAATTGAGGACAGTTTAAAGCATCTTGAAATGCAATACCCGCATCATTTATTAAGAATTCATCGACATACTTTGGTGAATAAGAACAAAATCATTGCCCTACATACGCTTCAAAACCATCAACATGTTATTGAACTTGATGGTTGTACTGCTTTGTTAGCTGTAAGTCGTCGAGCACTCAAAAGCGTAAAAAGTGAACTTTAATACGCCTACCTATTAACCGCTTATCAACATTATTAACCGTTAGTCATGGTTCTAGTTGAATCTAATCTGTAATTGCATACACTTATTGTTAGATAATTATTATTTGGTTTTACTATGTATTTGAGTACGTTTAAATTGCAAAAAGGTTTTACCCTTATTGAAGTCCTAATTGCGTTTATTATTCTCAGCTTTGGTTTATTGGGCGCTGTAGCCCTGCAAGCAAAAGCAAAGCAAGCAAGCTTTGATTCAATGCAACGTGCTGCTGCTGTTGCGCTTGGTAATGATATTATTCAACGTATTCGAGCAAACGATACTTCGCAACTCGCGACCCTTTATGATGTAGAGTTTACCAGTGAAACCACTAAGAAACCGTCTAAAACATGTTTTACAAGCTCTTGTAGTAACGCACAAATAGCTAGTTTAGATATCGAGCAATGGAAACGTGCTATCCGAGCCCGAGAGAATACCGGATCACTTGATGGGGCAACTGTGTGTATTAACCCTGAAGTTGTAGGGGGGTCTGGGGGGAAAGCATATAACATAGAGGTTATTGTTTCTTGGCAGGGTCGCCAGGAATTTAAAGCGAGTGAGGCCACAGGTAAAATTAGCTGTGGTGTTGCAGATAAAAAACGTCGCTTAGTCGTGCTTAATAGCTATGTATACGTTAGGAGCTAAAATGAAGCAAACAGGATTTACACTCATTGAAATGATGATATCTCTATTTATAGGGGGATTAATTTTGGGTGGGGTAATGTTTACTTATATTGGTATGAAAGTAACCACCAAAGACACAATGACTATAGGTGAGTTACAAGAATCAGGTCGCTTAGCTATAAATATTATGCAACGTGATATTGAGCAGGTTGGTTTTTGGGGAACATTTTATGATGATTCTTTCACCGTTATAAACACATCATCATTGTCAAATCCTACAGGTGATTGCTTTGAAGGTCTCAATAACGGTAGCTTTCCTGATTTAACCAGCAGCAGTAACTTTAAAACTCTTTATGCAAAAACAGCTACCAGTTCAAGTGAACTTAATTGCGTTAATAACCCTTTAGCAGGCACTGATATCTTACAGGTTAAGTTTTTACAAGGAAACCAACTAGAAGTGGATGCCGCAGGTGTTAATGAAACGCAAAGTGATGAGAATTATTTTATTGCTGAGCAAGAAAGTGCTCGCTTTGAGCGAGGTGTTGTTGACCCTACTAGCATAAATATTAATGCGTCGGTATGGCCGTATAGTCATCACAGCTATTATGTTTCAGAGCAAACTTATACGGTAAATAATAAGAGTCTTACTGTACCTGCACTAATGCGAAAACGTTTGGTGGGAGGGTCTATAAACACTGAAACCATAATGGAAGGCGTGGAAAATATGCGTTTTGTTTTTGGTCTAGATACTACCAGCGACAGCCGTGTTGATACATACAAAAGCATCAATGATATGAATGCCAGTGACTGGGAAAACCGTAAAGGCATTTTAACAGTACAAGTTTTTTTATTGATCAGAGCATTGCAGCCTGATCCAGGTCTTAAAATTAAGAACCAAACGTACGTATTAGGGGAAGATGCTAATAGTCGCACTCTCACTTTTTCAGATAATTTCAGACGAACTGTTTTTACGACGACTATTCGTTTAAATAACGTGGGAGCAAATTTATGGCGTATTTAACGCAGATGAAAAATAAACAACAGGGCGTTGTACTTATTACAGCGCTTATTATGGTCATAGCAGTGACAGGAATTGCGGTTACTTTAATGAGCAGTAGTAGTATTGATATTAAAATTACCAACGCAGCCCAAGAGCGCGAGGTTGCAGAAAACCAACTAATTGGTGAAGTGCAGCGCATAATTGCTGACGAAGTCAGTAAAGGAGCTGCTAATCAGTTCTTTTTGACCCCTGAAGAAGTTTCAGACAAGGGTATTGTTATGGCTGAACGTGATGATATGAAAAGCAATATGATTAATTTAAACAATGGTGTACTCGATTTAGAATGCCCTCGTCGTTTTAGTTTTACTGCTGGTATCTCATGCAACATGCTACAAGTTTCAACAACCATAGAATATGGCTCTAAAAGTAAGCACCAGCTTACAATTGTGACCGGCGTAGCCCAAGAGATGGCTAGCATAAGTAAGGGGATTTAAAATGAAACTTACGTTAAAGAGAATACTCATTTCTATATTTAGTGTATTAATTAGTTTATCAGCGAATGGTGAAGACATTGAGCTCTATGTTAACCACAATGTGGAAACTAATGAAAAGCCACGTGTTATTATGATTTTTGATACCTCGGGCAGTATGGCCTGGGATGTGGTCGATGGAGAAAAGTGTTACAAAAGAAGCGGTAATAGCTATTACGAGGTTGATTGCTTTGAAAGTAAAGATAGCTATAAACGAAATGAGCAATGTTACAAAAGAACTAGTTACTACAATTATGAAGCCACATGTAGTGATAGTCGTTTAAGAGTTGCACAAAATGCGATTACACAGTTAGTGAACGATAATGATGATATCGAATTTGGTTTAATGCGCTTTAATGGTAGTAATGGTGGGTATGTACTAGCCAGAGTTGGTGCTGCAAAATCAACGTTGCTAAATAAAGTTGATGAGCTACCTGCCAGCGGATCAACCCCATTAACTGAAACATTGTGGGAAGCGTATTTATATATAACAGGCCAAAACGTTTACTATGGCGGTAATACTAATAATCGAGATTTTACCGCAGAGTCATCAGGAGTTTATAAATCACCCTTTGCCCCTGTAGCTGGTGAGCCATTACGTTGTGATAATAGTATCAACATTATTTTAATGACAGACGGCGACCCTACAAACGACTCTAACAGAAATAATGATATATATAATCTCCATGATGACTATTTTTCTGAAAATGCACCTGCTGTTAGTAATAGTTATTTAGCAGCATTGGCGAAAATTATCCATGGTACAGATGATGTAAAAGTTGATTTGTATAGCAAAACCAATAATGTGCTTGATATTGGACGTGTATTTCCTATTGGTTTTGGTACGGGTATGAGCAACTCAGGAAAGAACCTACTTACTGAGACAGCAAACTACGGCGGTGGACAATATTTACATGCAAATACTGCAGCACAATTATCAGACGCACTCAAAAATACGATTTCTCGTATTCGTGAAGTAAACGATAGTTTTTCATCGCCATCAGTGGCCAGTAATAACGTAGATCAAACTCGAAGCCGTGATGCTATTTATTTTGCAATGTTTTATCCAGAAACTGGTGCGCGCTGGCGTGGTAACCTCAAAAAGTTAAAAGTTTCAGGTAGTCAGATTGTTGACGCAACTAACAAGCCTGCTCTTAATAGCGAAGGTTTAATCTCAAAAGATGCAAAAACATTTTGGCTTCCTGCAGGCCAACCCGCTGATGGTAATGCTGTTGCACAAGGTGGTGTTAATCATTATTTAAGCACGATAGATCCGCTTGCTCGTAATTTATTTACGGAGAATCAAGGCTCTGTTGTTAGTTTTAATACTTCGGTTGTTAGTGACATTCTTAGCGGGGTTACCAATAACCCGTTGTCCCTATCTAGTCAAGATGTGAATTGGGCAAGAGGGGTCGACGTTGATGATGAGGATAAAGATGGTTCATCACAAGATCAACGATCTGATATTTTTGGCGACCCATTACATTCAAAACCTATTGCCATCGACTATGGCAATGATGATATACGAATTCTTATAGGAACAAATGCTGGGTTTTTACACATGTTTAAAGATGCTGGTGAGACTGTAAGTGAAAGCTGGGCGTTTATACCTTCAGCATTATTTGACATTATTAAACCACTCAGAAATAAACAAGCGGATAGTAAAGTATATGGTATGGACGGCCCTATCAGTGTTTACTTTAGTAATAAGAGTTTAAATAGCGAAGGTTTAAATGACGGTATTATAGATGCTAGTAAAGGAGATGCTGTTTGGGCTTTTGCTGGTATGCGTCGTGGTGGCAAGAATTACTACGGCTTAGATATTACAAACCCGAACCAGCCAAAGCGCCTTTGGAGCAAACCAATTGAAGGCGGCAAAGGCGACTTTACGGAATTAGCACAAACATGGTCAAAACCGCAAATAGCTTATATTAAAGCCTTTGGTAATAAACCTTTACTCGTATTTGGTGCAGGTTACGATATTAATAAAGACGCCGCAATTAGGTCTGAGGACACCAGCGGCCGGGGCATTTATATTGTTGAAGCAAAAACTGGCAGTTTAGTTTGGGCGTTAACCCCGGATAGCAATGGTTTTAAAGGTAAGCATAGCATTGCCGCTGATTTAACTACGCTTGATTCAGATTATGACGGCTATATTGACCGAATTTATGCTTCAGATACCGGTGGTAATATTTGGCGAATTGATATGCCAGGAGAAGATAGCAGCGAGTTCAGCCATTTCAAACTTGCAGAGCTTGGTAGCAATCAAAATACCCAAGATAGACGTTTCTTTTATAAGCCTTTAGTTGCGCGTACCTTGTTTAGTAAAGTAACAGAGACGACCATCAACGGTGATAAGGTTATTACCCGTTTAGATACTCCTTATGATGCTGTTGTTATCGGCAGTGGTAATCGTTCAAAACCAACGAATACAAATGAGCAAGATCAATTGTTTATGATCCGTGATGAAAATACGTTGACACGCTCATTTAAAATCAATGCGCCTGCTGCAATTAAACCATCCGACTTAATGATTATGAACGATGACCCGTTTGGTAATACTCTAGATGACATAGATGGTTTTAATCTTGTTGAAGCTGAGTTGGCAAAAAAGAAAGGGTGGCGCTATGAATTAGCCAAAGGTGAAAAGTCATTAGCTGCAGCTACTGTTGTTGGTGGGGTTGCTTATTTTACCTCTTTCACGCCAGCATCTGATGCCGTTGTAGAGAATCAATGTTCTTTAAGTGGGGGCGGTGGTGCGCTTTATGCGTTTCATTTGCATTATGGTACAAAAGTGTATGATCAGCTCAAATTTGCAACCAGTTATGACGTACCCGATACACCACAGCTTTATTTTGGTGCAACTAACTCTTGTACCGATTCGAACGGTGATGGAAAGTGTGATGATAATCCAGAAGAAGACGTTATCGAAGAAAGTCAGTTTTTTCTAATTGGTCCTGGAATAAAAGGTGAGCAAGCCGAAAACCCTCTTAAACCTGTAGAAATTACAGGACCTGGTTTAAAAGTGGTTGACGGTACAATCAAGCTGGTTAATGATAAAGAGCCCATTGGTTTTGGCTTTAAAACGCAGCAAACATATATTTATAAGCGTGAAGAAAACGACGAAATAAACAATTAAGGGCTGTATATGAACAAGACACAACAAGGATTCACATTAATTGAGTTAATGATCACAGTTGCGATTGTTGGCATCATTGCTGCAGTTGCACTGCCGAATTACACTGAGTATGTAAAAAGGGCATCACGCGCAGAAGCAGCATCTGCGCTGTTAGATGCGGCAAACAAGCAAGAGCAATACTTTGTAGATAACCGAGTTTATTCGACTTCGTTTAGCGACTTAGGTATTCAAAGTAAAACTGAAAACGGGCATTTTGAGTTGGCAATTAATGTGGTTGATAGCAATGAATTTACAATTACAGCTAAACCCATCGCTGGAGCGGTGAAAGGGGATGCTGATTGTACTGAGCTGTCTATTAATGACTTAGGCTTAAAAGGGGCTAAAGGCACCAAAGGTAAATCAGATATAAATTATTGTTGGGGTAGATAATGCAGGTAAACCTTACTCTGGATTATATACCCATCTCAAGTAGCTACTTTTAGCGCTAATTGCGTTGAATTTACTTGCAATAGTCCAGCTATTGACGCGAAAATCCACCTTGTTTTCACTGTGAGTCTCTGGCTATAGAAAATCCACCTAGCTATCACTATGATTCAATATATTAGTAAATCTCTTAACCAGAGTTCAGGTTAGTTATTTTTGCATCTATTTGTGGACTTTATCCGTATGCGACCTGTTTGACTTATAGAAAGAGCAAGCCCCTCAAGGCTTGCTTTTTCGTTATTTGGGCAATAGATAAAAGTACCGTTTTGAAAGCCATTTAAAGAGCCGTCAGGTCTAAAAGTTATTGCAGTGCGAGGGTACTCTAAGCTATCAGAGGGATGGGTATGTTCAAAGGTACTAATAAGACGTTCGTCATTATCCAAAGATGTTGACTTGTCATTATCAGTAAATAGTGACACACCCGTGTGCCACTCACCATCTAAACATTGTTTATCTTTTAAAGCGCACAGCGTTACGTAGCTGCCATGCTCTATAGCATAAAGACGTGCTAAATTAATATTTCGGTGTAATAAATTCACCTGATTATCAGCGCGATTGAGCGCCAAGAAATCAGGAACAAACCATAAAGAGAGTTGGCTCAGTATTGCTATAACTGAAATGGTTATTAGTAATTCTACTAGCGTAACGCCATCGTTTTTGTGAACACTTATAATTAACTTCATCCCTGAAGCCTTACATTGAACAGTCCATTATATTAGTTTAGTAAATAATCAAAAAACGACAAAGTATGAAATGGCTTTTAGCTGCAGGTTTGAGTTGTGTCACCTATATAAAAAGCAGTCCCTGATTGAGACAGTGTTAACCCTTTATTATTTTCATTAGTACCATTAGGGCAAAAAATAAAATTTCCAGGTTTAGTGGTGATACGACCGCTGGTGTTAAACCGTATTCGTCTATCTCCAGCTGTGAATGTTACCTTATCATTAAGGTTAATTTTTTCCATAACGCGAATTAAGCTGTCAGATGAGGAATTATATTGACCATCATTATCTGCATCAATAAAGGTAATAATAACTTTATTACGATCCCACCTTGCTCGGCATTGCATACTATCATCATTATTTTTAACCTCCGAATGCTGAGCTGCACAAATAACCACGATTTCATCAGTACTAGCTGCTTGTGATCGCGCAAAACTAATATTACGCTTTAGCTCCAATAAAAAGTTTTCGCCTCGGTTTTCTTCCAGCATATCGCTACTATTCCATATTGCAATACTCGCTATTATCGCAACAATAGCAACGGTAACCATTAACTCTAATAGAGTAAATCCTGTATGCTTGGTTTTCATATAAATCTCATTAACTCGATGATGTTGAAAGGTCAACAGACCCTAGTATAGTTATTTTTATTAAAATAATCATACCATGATTATTTTTCACCTGTGCTATTCAATCACTTTGTTTGCTATGAACCTCATGATTGTCTAAAATCGAGGCAACTGAGGCTTTCAAAAGTAACTAATATGAAAAAAATAGAAGCAATCATTAAACCGTTTAAGCTCGATGATGTGCGCGAAGCACTTTCTGATGTTGGTATTACGGGTATGACAGTAAGTGAAGTAAAAGGGTTTGGGCGTCAAAAAGGCCACACTGAGCTATACCGTGGTGCAGAGTATATGGTTGATTTTTTACCTAAGGTAAAGCTGGACATTGTGCTTGGTGATGAAGATGTAGAACGTGCTATTGATGTGATTGTTAAAACCGCACAAACAGGTAAAATTGGTGATGGTAAAATATTTGTCACTGAGGTAGAGCGTGTTGTTCGTATTCGTACCGCAGAAGAAGATGAAGACGCAATATAATCGTTGTCTTGAGTATAAAAAAGGCGCTACTTTAATTTAAAAGTAGCGCCTTTTTTGTGTTATTTATTTCTACTGTTAAATTTGCGTGTTTGCGCTGCATTATCACTTAATTCAGTTAACCCAAGCTTATCGTAGCTTTTTTCCATCATGGCTAATGCTGCATCTAGGTAGCTACTTTGTGAGTAGTGCTCTACCACATACTTGCCGCGATTCGCAGCTGCTAAATAGGCTTCACGTTCATAATAGTAAGTTGCAACCTTCAGCTCATAACGAGCCATACGGTTTAATAACCAAACTAAACGACGTTTTGCCTCCGGCGCATAGTCACTTTCTGGAAAACGTTTAACTAAGGTTGATAGGTCGGTATAAGCAACACGGGTGCGTTTAGCATCTCTGTCGGCTCTATCTACACCAAAGTATTCTTGGAAAGCATTTTTATCAGCTTTAATATTAACCAAGCCACGCATGTAATACATGTAATCTAAATCTTTGTGGTTTGGGTTTAAGCGAATGAAGCGGTCAATTGTCGCCAGTGCTTGCTCTGTATTACCTGATTGGTAATGTGCATACACTAAATCCATTTGTACTTGCTTTGAAAACGGGCCAAACGGGTAGCGAGAATCAATTGCCGTTAACAACTCAATTGCACGTGCGTATAAACCAGAATCAAGCGTTTGTTTTGCATCTTCGTATAGTGCTTGTGCTGATCTGTTTGGTACTCGTTGAATATCTTCTTGGTCAGGCGCAGACGAACAAGCTCCTAAACTAAGCACTGAAACTGAAAAAACAATGGCGAATGCACGTTTCCCTATTTTATTTATCATTTTATTTGTTACCTTCGATGTCTTCGGCTAGGCCAAGTGGGTAAAACCGAGTAAACTATGCGTATTATGTTATGCTTTTATTAAAAGCGATTCTAACCCAGTCAAGCAAAGCTTGCACTGGTAAATTGGGTAAAGTTACTAATGTCAGAGCAAATATCTCTCCAAGCCGAGGTCCCAACAGACTTAGGTGGTAAACGTCTAGACCAAGTATTAGCACAATTGTTCCCTGATTATTCACGATCACGGATAAAAACGTGGATTTTAGATGATAAAATCACCGTTGATGGCGAAATTTTCAACACCCCGCGTGAAAAATTACTCGGTGGTGAAGTTGTGGCTGTTGAAACAACAATAGAAGCACCTCGTGAATACGAAGCACAAGATATCAAATTAAACATCGTTTATGAAGACGATGATATTTTAGTGATCAACAAACCAATGGGATTAGTGGTTCATCCTGGTGCAGGCAATCCTGACGGTACGGTGTTAAATGCGTTACTTCATCATTTTCCAGACATTATCAACGTGCCACGCGCGGGTATAGTGCATCGTCTAGATAAAGACACCACAGGTTTAATGGTTGTCGCGAAAACGATTCAGGCACAAACTCACCTGGTGAAAGCCTTACAAAAGCGCGAAAATTTCACACGTGAATATGAAGCGTTATGTAATGGTACTATGACTGCCGGTGGTATGGTTGAAAAAGCGATTGGCCGCCATCCAACTCAGCGTACGCATATGGCAGTTCATGAAATGGGTAAACCAGCGATTACGCATTACCGTGTGGCAGAAAAGTTCCGTGCTCATACTCGTTTGCGTTTACGCCTTGAAACCGGACGTACGCATCAAATTCGCGTGCATATGGCGTACTTAAACCACCCATTAATTGGCGATCAATCTTATGGCGGTCGTCCTCGTCCACCAAAAGGAGCAACGCCTGAGCTGTTTGAGTTACTGCGTAGCTTTAAGCGTCAAGCGCTCCATGCTGTTAAATTAAGCATTGCTCATCCAATTACCGGTGAAATGATGACCTGGCAAGCACCTATCCCTGATGATATGGTTCAGATGACTCAAGCACTGCGTGAAGATACAAAAGCAAATCCAGACATAGCTAGTTAATTATGTCTGGCTTATCAGCTACATGGCAATCTATTCAGGGTGTAGGCACATTGAGTACTACACGGGATGGAGGCGTATCAAAGCCTCCATTTGATAGCTTGAATTTAGGATTGCATGTAGGTGATAACAACCAAGATGTATTAACCAATCGAGCGCATGTAAATAGCTACATACCTAATCCTGCTGTTTGGTTAAATCAGGTTCATAGCGCTGATGTAATTAGAGTGGATGAAGGGTTTGATTTTAGCCAAACTCTGACGGGGGATGCGCTTTACACGCAATTATATAATCAACCTTTAGCTATAATGACCGCTGACTGTTTACCTATTTTACTTACCTCAAGCGATGGCCTGGAAGTGGCTGCAATTCACGCCGGTTGGCGAGGGTTAGCGCAAGGGATCATTAATAATACAGTTAGCTATTTTAAGCATGCACCAACGAACTTACATGCTTGGTTAGGTCCTGCAATAGGGGCTGACCAATTTGAAGTCGGCCAAGAGGTCGTTGCAACATTTACAGCCAACAATCCAGCTTTGCATGATGCGTTTAAACCTCAAAATAACGATAAATATTTAGCTGATATTTATTACATAGCGCGTATTTTGCTAAACCAACGGGGTGTTGTGAATATTAGTGGTGGTGAATACTGCACGTTCTCTCAAAAAAATCAGTTTTTTTCTTATCGACGTGACGGCCAAACCGGTCGTATGGCAAGTTTGATCTGGCGCAAGTAAATTACTATTAAGTGATTATTTTTCCCTCAATACCTTGAACAAATCCGCTAACATACCCATTTATAAAGTAATTCGTTTTTTTATAGGTAAACCCCCATGCGTTTAGATAGATTTACAAGTAAATTTCAGTCTGCGCTTTCAGATGCGCAATCATTAGCGCTAGGTCGCGATCATCAATTTATTGAACCTGTGCATCTAATGTACGCTTTGTTAAAACAAAGTGGCTCAAGTGTGCGTGCCTTGTTTGCGCAAATGGGTATTAGTATTGACGAGCTCAATACCAAACTATCTCAAGAGATAGAAAAGTTATTTAAAGTGGAAGGTGTTGGTGGCGATGTGCAATTGTCAAACAACATGGTTTCACTTATTAATCTGTGTGACAAGTATGCCCAAAAACGCAAAGATAAATATATCTCAAGCGAACTGTTTGTTTTAGTTGCATGTGAAGATAAAGGGCCGCTTGGCAGTGTATTTAAAGCACTTAATATCACTGCTAACAAAGTTGAAACTGCCATAGAAGCAATTCGCGGTGGTCAAAAAGTTGATGATCCTAATGCTGAAGAAACTCGTCAAGCACTTGAAAAGTACACTATTGATTTAACTGAGCGGGCGGAGCAAGGTAAGCTTGACCCTGTAATCGGCCGTGATGATGAAATTCGTCGCACCATCCAAGTATTACAACGCCGCACCAAAAACAATCCTGTGTTAATTGGTGAGCCAGGGGTGGGTAAAACCGCGATTGCCGAAGGGCTTGCGCAACGTATTATTAATGGGGAGGTGCCAGAGGGCTTAAAAAATAAGCGCGTACTCTCGCTTGATTTAGGCGCGTTGGTTGCTGGGGCCAAATACCGAGGTGAATTTGAAGAGCGTTTAAAATCAGTTTTAAATGAATTGGCCAAAGAAGAAGGCCAAGTGATTTTGTTTATTGATGAAATTCATACCATTGTTGGCGCTGGTAAAAGTGATGGCGCTATGGATGCGGGTAACATGTTAAAACCTGCATTAGCACGTGGTGAACTTCATTGCGTAGGTGCAACGACCTTAGATGAATATCGTAAATACATTGAAAAAGATGCTGCACTTGAGCGCCGTTTCCAAAAAGTATTAATTGAAGAGCCATCGGTTGAAGATACTATCGCTATATTACGTGGTCTAAAAGAGCGTTACGAATTACATCACTCAGTGGAAATCACCGATCCGGCAATTGTTGCTGCAGCGCAGTTATCACATCGCTATATTAGTGATCGCCAATTACCTGATAAAGCAATTGATTTAATTGACGAAGCAGGCTCTTCTATTCGACTGCAAATTGATTCAAAACCTGAAGCCTTAGATAAGTTAGAGCGTCGTATCATTCAATTAAAAATTGAAGATAACGCCCTGGCTAAAGAAAAAGACGAGGCGAGTCAAAAGCGCCGTGCAGAAATGGTTGAGCTGATCACTGAGCTTGAAGTGCAATACCGTGAGCTCGATGAAGTATGGAATGCCGAAAAAGCGTCTTTGCAAGGTACGCAAGTCATTAAAGCCGAACTTGAACAAGCACGACTTGATTTAGAAGTGGCACGCAGAGCAAGCGATTTACAGCGTATGTCAGAGCTGCAATATGGCCGTATACCCGAGCTTGAGCGTAAGCTTGATTTAGCATCGCAAGCCGAAATGCAAGAAATGAGCTTACTTAAAAACCAAGTGGGTGAAGACGAAATAGCCGAAATTTTATCACGTTGGACCGGCATTCCAGTGGCACGTATGCTTCAAGGTGAGCGTGAAAAACTATTGCAAATGGAAGAGCAGTTGCACAATAAAGTGATAGGGCAAGATGAAGCGGTGGTTGCTGTGGCTAATGCCATCCGTCGTTCGCGTGCAGGGCTTGCTGATCCGAATCGTCCTATTGGCTCATTTTTATTCTTAGGACCAACAGGGGTGGGTAAAACAGAGCTAACAAAAGCATTGGCTGGCTATATGTTTGACACCGAAAGTGCCATGGTACGCATTGATATGTCTGAGTTTATGGAAAAACACTCAGTGGCGCGTTTAGTTGGTGCTCCTCCTGGTTATGTAGGTTACGAAGAAGGGGGCTACTTAACGGAAGCCGTTCGTCGTAAGCCGTATTCGGTTATCTTGCTTGATGAAATAGAAAAAGCGCATCCAGATGTGTTTAATATTTTATTACAAGTTCTTGATGATGGTCGTTTAACTGATGGTCAAGGACGTACTGTTGATTTTAAAAATACGGTTATCATTATGACCTCTAACTTAGGTTCAGACATTATCCAAGAGCAATCGGGAAGTAATGACTATGACGAGCTTAAAGCAAAGGTAATGGGTGTACTGCATAATGAGTTCAGGCCTGAATTTATTAACCGTATTGATGAAACAGTAGTGTTCCACTCACTTGCACATAGTCATATTAAAGAAATCGCAGATATACAGTTAAGTAAATTGCGTGAACGATTAACTGAGATGGGCTATTTACTTGAATTGACGGATGCTGCGCTTGAGCGGATTGCTGCCAGTGGTTTTGATCCGGTTTATGGCGCTCGCCCACTTAAGCGTGCAATACAACAGACCATTGAAAACCCGTTAGCACAAAAGCTGCTTAATAATGATTTTCAACCAGGCTGCATCATTGTTATTGATGCAAGTGGTGAGGGCTTAGAGTTTACTAGCCGATAATCTGAAGCACAGCAAAAAGCCGCTGAAAATAGCGGCTTTTTTGTTTTTGATTCAAAGGAGTGGATTAAACTTTAAAGGTAAGCAGTAAATCATTTACTTTTCGTGACCCTTCGACCAATTCAGCAGCGCCATGCGCTACGCTATAACTAAGCTGTAAATTGTCATCCCCCAAGCCTTTAATTTTTTCAACATTGCAGCCAATATCTCGACTTACCACTTGTTGTTGCTCTGCGGCGGCTGAGATGTCGGTAGCAAGTTGTGAAATTTCACTAATTTGAATGAAAATACTATCTAGCTCTTGTTGTGTTTGCCCTGTGGTGTTCACACAGTCATCGGCCTGTTGTTTTGTGCTCTGCATGATTTTAGACCAGCTGAACAAGGTGTCTTGAATCTCTTTAATGGAGCTATGAATTTGTGCTGTGGCGTTTTGAGTACGTGAGGACAATGCGCGTACTTCATCAGCCACCACCGCAAAACCTCGACCATGCTCACCAGCACGGGCAGCTTCAATCGCGGCGTTCAGTGCTAACAAATTAGTTTGCTCTGCAATACCTTCTATTTCACTCATTACCTGACCAATTTTATCAGCTTCAGAGGCCAGCCCTGTGGCTGTGGTTGCCGCTTGCTCAACTTGCATGGCTAAGTCAGATACCATCTTGCTGTTATCGGCTATATGACTTTTTATATCAGAGCAGCTTTGATAGGTGATCCCCACTTTATCTGCGGTATTATTGGTATTATTAGAAATTTCACCAATGGTGGTGCTCATTTGTGACATTGCAGTAGCTATTTGCTCAAGCTGAGTTCCCTGAGAGGAAATTCCTTGTTCGGTCAGCGTAGATTGTTGATCTAAGCCTTGGGCAATGGTATTAAAACTCAAGGTTGAGTCTTTAACACGACCGAGTACCGTTTTTAACTTGGCGCAAAGCATTTGCTCTCGGTAATCACTAATACTGTGAGGGTGTGAACCACTAAATACATAACGAGACACCGAATCTGCCTGGCTTTTTTGCTGCTTTAGAGTTGCAGGTGTTGCTATTAGCTCATCATAATTTAAAGCTAAAATGATAATACACACCACCAAGTTAACCGCTGCAATTGCGATTGACCCCCAAATAGCGACACTAGCTAACCAAACTAAAACACCGGTTATGCTCAAGCTCTGTCTGAGTGAGGTGTGCTCACGCCAGCTAAATAGTGACTTATTAGCGTTAATTTTGGCATACAGCTTCTGCGCTCTGCGTTTTGCATGTTGCGAGAGTTTTACACGCACAGACTGATAACCAATCAATTGGCCATGTTCAAAAATAGGTGTTACAAATGCATCAACCCAATAGTAACGGCCATCTTTACATAAGTTTTTTACAGCACCACGCCAAGAATGCCCTTGCTTTAAGGTGTCCCACATCTCTTTAAATGCCGCTTTAGGCATATCAGGATGGCGAACGATATTGTGGTTTTTATTGATGAGTTCATCCATTTCATAGCCAGCAATACTGCAAAATTCATGATTGGCATAGGTAATAACACCTCGAAGATCGGTCGTTGAAACCAACTCTTGATGTTCTTCAAAAGTGACCTCTTCATCTATTAAGCTTTGATTACGACGCATAGTAATCCTTTATCATTCTTTATTGGGGTGTCTATTGTAATTACTAAAACTAATGTACGTTAGTGATAAGTTTTAAATAGCAGTAGTAAGGCATTTTTTTTAATGTTTTTATGATCTTTATCAACTTTAAGAGTAATTGATTTTTTTAGTTATGCCAAACTTTTAGCAAGTGATTCACCCTTTCGTACGGGGAGAAATAGTGCTTTGAGGTTACGATGTATTGTGGCAAATAATATGCAAAAGAAATTGTATATTGCTGGTGGCAATGGCAAGATTATCTTTTATGGCGTGAAACAAAGCGTGTTTAAAATTCATTAAAAACTATATCTAATAAATTCATATAGTTTTTTCTTCATTTAATCTTGAGTAAAGGTAATTAGACCCCATAACCTTATGATTAAGCCACTTGGCTCGAGGAAACTTTTTTTTGGCAACTTATAATTTAAAGAACACGCTCAACGCGCTATCTAATGCAGATAATCAGCATGCTATTAAAGGTATTATGCGCGGTATTGAGAGAGAATCATTAAGAATTAAACCCGATGGTTCTATTTCTAAACAAGCTCACCCAAAAGGGGTTGGCTGCGCGCTTACCAACGGACATATCACGACTGACTTTTCTGAGTCTTTACTTGAGTTTATTACGCCTGTTAGCGAGTCATCAACGCAAACGTTACAACAGCTGAAAGATTTACAAAAGTTCACCCTAGAACATATGGACGATGAACTACTGTGGCCAATTAGTATGCCGTGTTTTATAAATCATCAGGACGATATTGTATTAGCACAATTTGGCGATTCTAACGTTGGTAAAATGAAAACCTTATACCGCGAAGGTTTAAAGAACCGTTACGGTAGTATGATGCAAGCAATTGCTGGGGTGCACTTTAATATTTCTTTTCCAGAAACGTTATGGCAGTCACTACATTCACAAAAGCAAAGCAGTGCGAAGCTTGAAGACTTTATATCTGATGGGTACTTAGCATTAATTCGCAATTTTAAACGCGAGTTGTGGTTAATTAGTTATATGTTTGGTGCGTCACCGGCATTGTGTAGTTCATTTTTGCAAGGGCGTAAAAGCGATTTACCGTTTAAAAAGCTGGGTAAAGGTACTTTATATTTAGAAGTGGGCACGGCGCTACGATTAGGTAACTTAGGTTATACCAACAGTGCACAGTCATCATTACGCGTGATGTATAACTCATTGGATGAATATGTAGCAGGGCTTAAAAAAGCCATAAATACGCCTTCAGATATTTATGGCAGTATTGACGACTACACCAGTGCAGAGCCAAAGCAATTAAATAAAAATATTCTACAAATAGAGAACGAGTTTTACTCGCCAATTCGCCCTAAGCGTAATGCTAAAAATGGTGAAACACCCACTGATGCTCTACTAAGAGCGGGTATAGAATATATTGAAATTCGTGCGTTGGATGTTAACCCATTTAGTGAAGTTGGCATTGATTTAGAGCAAATACACTTTTTAGATGTATTTTTAACCTATTGTTTATTAAAAGACTCAGCGCCTATGGACTGGGAAGAGCAAGCGCGAAGCACTGAAAATCTTGATACAGTAGTAAACCAAGGCCGAGAAAAAGGCCTAATGCTTAATTTTAATAATGAGCAGCGCAGTCTTGAATCATGGGGTGATGAAATATTTAATCAGCTCGTTGATGTTGCTAAGTGGATGGATAGCGCGTACGGGGTTGATTATTACTCAAACACTATTAAGCGCATGGCAACGTGGGTGCATAATCCTACATTAACCTATTCAGGGCGTTATGTTGAGCAATTAAAAGCATCAGGGCTAGATAATGGTCATTATGCACTCTCACTTGCTCAAAAGTATAAACAAAGCCATGATATAGCCAGTTATACTGAATTCTCAAAGTCGTGGTTAGAGCAACAAGCGACAGAGTCTTACCAAGCTCAAAAAGCAATTGAGCAAGCCGATAATCAATCATTTACTGCATTTTTAGATACATATTTCAGGGTCAGTTGACCTTTGCGGATTACAATTTGTTCAAACTAGGAGCGGTTTAATCGCGGCGCGAGGTTTGTAACCTAGTGGGCTAAGTAAAAACCGAGCAACAAAGAGCAAATCGCTCCTAGGCAGAACCCGAAGGGCAGCGCCTGCTTGGCATTAATCCTGCGTTATCGCCTATTTATGGGGAATAACCACACCACATAGGCTCTGCCTTGCCTAAATACCAAACAGACTGCTGCAAATTCAACCTTGAAAGGTCAACAGACCCAAGTAAGTCGTAGGCAAAAAAAACGCAGCTCATAGTAGCTGCGTAAATATTCTTTAGGGATGAAACAATGCTGTACTGCTGCATTCATAGATTCAGACCCACGCTTTATTAAAAAGTTCAGTGAGATCTTAAAAAATGAAAAAAAATATTATTACTTTATCTCTAGTGCTTACTTTAGTTGGTTGTGCCACTGCACCACCAAAGCAACCAGAAGATATTTGTAAAATCTTTGAAGAGAAATCTGACTGGTATTTTGATGCTAAAGACGCGCAAGACAAGTGGGGCTCTCCCAAACACGTATTAATGAGCATGATGTATCAAGAAAGCTCTTTTCGTCATGATGCTGCACCTCCTATGGAATACTTTTTATGGATAATACCAACTGGACGCGCAAGTGATGCTTATGGTTATTCTCAAGCTAAAACGCCAACTTGGTCTGATTATATTCGTGAAACAGGTAATAGTGGTGCTGATAGAGATGAATTTGAAGATGCGATCGATTTTATGGCGTGGTTTGTTTATAAAACCCATAAAGTTAATGGTGTTTCTAAATGGGATGCCTACGCACAGTATTTAAACTATCACGAAGGGTGGGGCGGTTATAAGCGAGGCACTTATCGTAAGAAAAAATGGTTAATGAGCGTTGCCAATAAAGTAAAACACCGTGCGAGCCGTTATGGAGCGCAGCTAAGACGCTGTGAGGATGATTTAGACAAAGGTTGGTTAGAGCGTTTATTCTTTTAACTAATCTAAGCCCAGATTAATTAAAAAAGGAGCCATTTGGCTCCTTTTTTATTGGGTTATTTTTTACGTTTATTGGGCTGAATTTTAACTTGTTTAATCATGTTTTCTTTTATTTCAAGCACTTCAACTGGGTAACCCGCAATACGAATACTTAAGTTAGCATCAGGAATATCTTCCAAATATTCAACAATCAGGCCACTTAAAGTTTTAGGGCCATCTAATGGGAATTCCCAGCCCATTTCTTTATTTAAGTCGCGAACGTTAGCACCACCATCAACAATGTAAGAGCCATCGTTCTGTGTGGTTACTTCTTCACTTGGTGTGCGGGTTTGAGTAGTAGTGAAATCGCCCACAACCTCTTCAAGAATATCTTCTAGGGTAACTAAGCCTTGGATATCGCCATATTCATCAACAACAATACCAATTCGTTCTTTTGATAACTGAAACTTCAGTAGTTGGGTATTAAGCGACGTTCCCTCAGGAATAAAGTAAATTTCACGTACAGCGCGCAGTAGCGAAGGTTTATCGAATTGCTCTTTAGTAAGAAGACGCAATGCATCACGAGAGTGAATAAAGCCTACTGCATCATCTATATTGTCGCGGTATAAAAGCACGCGAGTATGTTGAGCATGAGTAAGCTGCTTACTAATTATTTTCCAGTCATCGTTGATATCAATCGCCACAATTTCATTGCGGGGTATCATAATATCTTCAACGGTAACCTGTTCTAAATCTAAAATTGAGGTCAGCATACTTTGGTGGCGCGCGGGGATCAGCGCTCCAGATTCGTTAAGCACGGTTTTTAATTCTTCTTTACTCATGCTGTGCTCATCTATTTGTGCAGCACTAATTCCAAATAAGCGTAATATGCCGTTGGTCATCCAGTTAACAACAACTACAAACGGAAAGAGTATTTTTAACAAGCCTTTGAGTATCACTGAGCTGGGAAAAGCAACTCGCTCAGGATAGAGGGCGGCCAGTGTTTTTGGCGTTACTTCAGCGAAAATTAGTACAACAAGTGTTAATGCACCTGTCGCTATGGCAATACCTAAATCGCCATACAAGCGAATACCAATAATAGTGGCTACCTGCGCAGCAGCAATATTAACAAGGTTATTACCAATTAAGATCAGACCTATCAACCTATCTGGTCGACTCAGTAATTTACTAACGCGTTTCGCAGCACGATGATTCTCTTTAGCGAGGTGTCGCAAACGAATACGGTTGATTGACATGATTCCGGTTTCTGACCCGGAGAAGTAAGCAGAAAAAAGCACCAATAAACCTAATATGATAAACAGGGTACTTGTCGATATGTCGTCCAACGATGGATCCTTTTTTTATAAACCAATGCGTATTAAGCTAGAGTGAGCTTTCAGAGTCAAGTTAAAACTTATTCAGGACCACTTCTTGTATAAAACGGCTACCAAAATAAGCGAGTGTGAGTGTAAAAGCGGCAATCATTATACTGACTACCACAACTTTTCCTCGCCAACCACGTTTGACATGGCCAACTGCAATTGTGGCAAAAATGGCCCAAGCAACTAGGGATAAGATTGTTTTGTGAATAAACTCTTTGGCAAACATGCCATCGAGAAATACAAAACCAGTGATCAGCGCCACACTTAATAATACGGTACCTAAGTTTAATAACTGGTAAAGTTGACGCTCTACAACCATCAGAGGTGGTAAGTGACTGTGAACTATTGCTAGGTCTTTTCGCTTTAAGCGCTTATCAATAAAATAAAATTGCACACCATATAAAGTCGCAATAATTAAAATACAATAAGCCAATAACGACAGTGATATATGCGCTACTAGTGCTAGTTCTACATTAATACTTTGTAATAAAACGTGATGAGGGATAAATAAGCTAGAAATGGTTAAAAGCGCAGCAAAGCCATAAACAACAGGTAGTAACAAGGTTGCGGGAAACTTCAAAGAAACAGTGGTGACACACAGCACGATAATCCAGCATGTCAGTAATGCCACATTAACAATACTTAAATCTTGCCCATCAGCCCTAAATACCGAATTTACTAAAAGCAGCATGTGCGCCAAAATAGCGACAGTACTGAGTATAATAGTAACTTTTTGGCTCGGCCCCTGACGGTGAAACAATCGCGAAAGCACGTGAGACGTTGCTAACACATAAAATAAACTGGCAATAATAGTTAAACTAATAATCAGCATTTTGCTTTGGCCACTTAATTGAAGTCAAATAATTCGTGTTCGTTATGTGGCCATTGTATTTTATAGCAAAGCAAATGCATAGACCCTGTAAAAAGAAACTCAATAAGCAGCATTTCAGCACTGTATTGTATGCCACCATTTACGGTATACTATTTCTAATTGAATTTTAATAACATCGACCTTATTAATAGAGTTGATTTCAACGTCTTTTCGGAACCGTTACATGTTTGAGAACCTCCAAGAACGATTAGGTAAAACCCTAAAAAATATTAGTGGCCGTGGCCGCCTAACTGAAGACAACATTAAAGATACACTTCGTGAAGTGCGAATGGCATTTTTAGAAGCCGATGTGGCGTTGCCTGTTGTTCGCGAGTTTGTAAAACAAGTTAAAGAACGCGCAGTTGGTATTGAAGTTACTAAAAGCTTAAGTCCTGGCCAAGTATTTATAAAAATTGTTCGTGAAGAACTTGAAAAGGCCATGGGTGAAGCTAATGAAGAGCTAAGCCTTAACGCGCAACCTCCGGCTGTTGTGATGATGGCGGGTCTTCAAGGTGCTGGTAAAACAACCAGTGTGGGTAAACTGGCTAAGTTTTTAAAAGAGCGCAAGAAAAAATCTGTGCTGGTAGTGAGTGCCGATGTTTACCGTCCTGCGGCAATTAAGCAGTTAGAAACATTAGCAACAGAAGTAGATGTAGAATTTTTCCCAAGTGACATTTCACAAAAGCCAGTTGATATAGCACAAGCTGCTATTTCTCACGCGAAAAAGAAATTTATTGATGTGGTATTAGTTGATACTGCAGGTCGCTTGCATGTTGATAATGACATGATGGATGAAATCAAAGCGCTTCATGGTGCAATTAATCCAATCGAGACTTTATTCGTTGTTGATGCAATGACAGGTCAAGATGCTGCAAACACCGCGAAGGCGTTTGACGAAGCATTGCCTTTAACCGGTGTGATTTTAACTAAAACAGACGGTGATGCCCGTGGTGGTGCTGCGTTATCTATTCGTCATATTACCGGGAAACCTATTAAGTTTATGGGTGTTGGTGAGCGTACTGACGCACTTGAACCTTTCCACCCTGATCGTATCGCCTCACGTATCTTAGGCATGGGTGATGTACTTTCATTAATCGAAGAAGTCGAGATGAAAGTAGATAAAGAGCAGGCAGAAAAAGTAGCGAAAAAAGTATTTAAAGGTGATGGTTTTACACTGGATGATTTTGCTGATCAATTAAAGCAAATGAAAAATATGGGCGGCATGATGTCGATGCTTGATAAACTGCCAGGCATGCAAAACATTCCAGATGCAGTAAAAGGCCAGATGGGCGATAAAACCTTTATTCAAATGGAAGCAATTATTAGCTCTATGACTAAAAAAGAGCGTGCACGCCCAGAGATCATTAAAGGTTCGCGTAAAAAGCGCATTGCAGCGGGGTCGGGTACTCAAGTACAAGAGATCAATAAGCTGCTTAAGCAGTTTACCCAAATGCAAAAAATGATGAAAAAAATGAAAGGCAAAGGTGGCATGCAAAAAATGATGCGTGGCATGAAAGGGATGTTACCACCGGGAATGATGGGCGGCGGTGGCCCGAAATTTTAATAATTTAACCTTTAATATCTCCGATACGAGATAAAAAGCAATCAATAAAGAGGTAAATTGCCTCTTTATTGTTGAATAAACTATGCACAGAATAGCTTGTTCACATGCTTTTTCTTCTTGGATCACGGTTTAATCTACTAAACTGCCTTTTTGCATCACTTCTTACTTGCATTGTTGCTAAAAACTCGTACAATTCACCGGCTCCCCATACTGGGGAGTAAATCTTATTAATGAAAACAGTCAATCTATTTAGAGGACGGTATGGTAACTATTCGTTTGCAACGTGGTGGCGCTAAAAAACGCCCTTTCTATCAAATTGTGGTTGCGGATAGCCGTTTCTCGCGTGACGGTCGCTTCATCGAGAAAGTAGGTTTCTTTAACCCAATCGCTTCAGGTCAAGAAGAAAAACTTCGTTTAGATTTACCACGTGTTGAGCACTGGTTAGGTCAAGGCGCAGGTCTTTCAGATCGTGTAGCTAAATTAGTTAAAGACGCTCGTAAAGCGGCTTAATAGGCGTAAGTGTAACCATGAGTCAAGAGAACACCTCATCAATAATTGTCGTAGGAAAGCTCGGCGCCCCATATGGTATAAAGGGCTGGCTTAAGGTGCATTCATTTACTGATGATCCCCAAGGGATCTTCGATTTCAGCCCGTGGTTGATAGGGCAGCAAGGTAAATGGCAATCCTTAGAAGTGGTCGACTGGCGTCGCCACAACAAAGGCTTTATCGCTAAGTTTGCGCAAGTAAACGACAGAGACCAAGCAATGGCTTATACCAATGTTGAAATTTCTGTGGATTCAGCGCAGCTACCAGAATTACCGCAAGGTGAATTCTATTGGCGAGATCTCATTGGCATGTCGGTTGTAACTGATAAAGGTTATAACTTAGGCATTGTTGATGACCTTATGGAGACAGGCTCAAATGACGTACTGGTTGTGAAAGCAAACAGTAAAGATGCATTTGGCCAAGCAGAACGTTTAATTCCTTTTTTAACTGATTCAGTTATTCAAGAGGTTAAATATGATGCGAAAGAAATTACTGTAGATTGGGATCCAAGCTTTTAATGAGTCAAACAAGTTCGTTGTGGGTAGGGGTTATCAGCCTTTTCCCGGATATGTTTGATGCAATTACAACGCAAGGTGTAACCGGTCGCGCTGTTAAAAAGGGTTTAATCGACTTTAACTGCTGGAATCCACGAGACTATGCAACTGATAAGCATAGAACCGTAGATGATCGTCCTTACGGGGGCGGGCCAGGCATGTTAATGATGGTTGAGCCGCTTAAACAAGCCATTCTTGAAGCCAAACAGGCTGCAGGGGATGGTGCAAAAGTAATTTATATGTCGCCACAAGGGCGCAAACTAGATCAGCAAGGGGCTAGCGAACTCGCAAGCTCTGAAAAACTGATTTTAATTGCCGGTCGCTATGAAGGTATAGACGAGAGAATAATAGAATCGTATGTTGACGAAGAATGGTCAATTGGTGATTTTATTTTGAGTGGAGGTGAACTACCTGCCATGACATTAATTGACGCAGTAGCTCGATTAGTGCCAGGGGTTTTAGGACACAACCAGTCAGCAGAGCAAGATTCATTTTCGGATGGCTTGCTAGATTGTCCTCACTATACACGGCCAGAAACATTGGACGACAAACAGGTGCCTGCTGTATTACTCAGCGGAAACCACCAAGAGATAGCAAAATGGCGGCTTATGCAGTCATTAGGTAGAACTTGGCTTCGCCGTCCTGACTTGTTGCATAACCTAGCTCTGACTGAGGAGCAAGCGGTATTACTCGCGAAATTTCAGCAAGAGTACCAAAAAGCTTGTGGCTAGAAGACAGTTACACCTAGGAAAGTGAGAAACATAATGGCAAAAGTAAACCAAAATATTATTAAAGCGCTTGAAGAAGAGCAGCTTAAAACAGACGTACCTGCATTCGGCGCTGGTGATACAGTAGTTGTACAGGTAAAAGTAAAAGAAGGTGCTAAAGAGCGTCTACAGGCCTTTGAAGGTGTTGTAATCGCTAAGCGTAATCGTGGTCTTCACTCAGCATTCACAGTTCGTAAAATCTCGAACGGTGAAGGTGTTGAGCGTGTATTCCAAACGCACAGCCCTCTTATTGATAGCGTAACAGTTAAGCGTCGCGGTGCGGTTCGTCGTGCTAAGCTTTACTATCTACGTGAGCGTTCTGGTAAATCTGCACGTATTAGAGAAAAACTTAACTAATACGCGCTGTTTATCAACGCAAAAAAACGGGTTGCAACCTTTGGGTTGCAACCCGTTTTGGTTTTAATGCTATTGCGGTTTTTATATCGCTACATTCAAAAACCAATACACACCTTAACCTGCATGCGTTAAAGTGTGGTTCACTTCAAATCACAATATCTTCTCACTTCTTGCAAAAATGATGTACAAAAATGAATGATAAAACGATAGTTACACACAACGGCAATTTTCACGCAGATGATGTTTTTAGTATCGCTGCACTTAAAATTATTTTTCCTTCTTTTACCCTGATCCGCACACGCGATAATGCGATTATTAATGACGCCGATGTGGTTATTGATGTTGGTGGTCAATATGACCCAGAAACTAACCGGTTTGATCATCATCAGCGTGGCGGTGCTGGCGCTCGTGAAAATGGTATTCCTTTTTCGTCATTTGGCTTGGTGTGGAAAAAATATGGCTTAGCAATATGTGATGATAACCAAGATGTGGCGAATGCGGTGGATGCAGGGCTTGTATCAACTATTGATGCCATTGATTGTGGTCATGTTGAAGGGGTTGCTACAGGCATTAGCTTAAGCCAAACAATTTCTATGTTTAACCCAACATGGGAAGAGGAAAGTGATTTTGATGCTGCTTTTGATCAAGCGGTTGAATTTGCACACACTTTACTGATTCGTTTTGTAGCTTCTGCCCGAGGTGGTTTAAATGCTAAAAAGATTGTTGCTCAAGCAATAAAACAAGCTGATGATCCTCGATTAATCGTGTTAGAGCGCTATACTCCGTGGAAAAAAACCGTACATAGTTTATCTGATGAGGCATTATTTGTCGTTTACCCATCTCATTCTGGCAAGTGGATAGTGCAAACGGTGCCTGCAGAATTAGGCTCTTTTGAAGACAGAAAGTCATTACCTGCACCATGGGCAGGATTATCAGACGATGAATTTCAAGCGGTAACTGGTATCGATGATGCTATGTTTTGTCACAATGGCTTATTTATCGCTGGCGCAGAATCATTCGACAGTATTATGTCGCTTGCGGCTATGGCATTAGAATACTAATAGTTCTCCTTAACCGCTCGCCGGTTACTTAATAAAAGTGGCTTTAGCCACTTTTTAAGATTCTCTACTTAACCTGAACCTAAGTAAATTCAATGTAGTTAGCGCTGAAATAGCTGCTTGAGATAGATTTATTATCTAGCGTTTAGGTTACTTACTACCGTTTCCACCTTGGTTTTAGTTGAACAACTGATAGTGATCTTTTCAATAATTTGCCTTTTAACCCCTAACGTATCCTGTTAGTATTTATCGTATTGATTAGTTTACTTTTTTGTAAGTTTTAATTTACGATTTTGCTTTTTTGGATGGAATGAGAACGTGGCAGAGATAAGTGATTTAGCGCAGCTAAGAACAAGTATAGATGAATGCGACGCGCAACTGGTTGCCTTACTTGCAAAACGCAATGGTATTACCCAACAAATAGGCGCAATAAAACAACAAACTGGCGCGCCATTACATGCACCCGATCGAGAAGCCGATTTATTAGCTGCACGACGTCAAGAGGCTATTAATCAAGGTGTAAATCCTGATTTAGTCGAAGACATTCTCAGACGCATGATGCGTGAAGCTTATCAAAATCAACAAGCCAAATTAGCCTGTGCCGACCCACAATTATCGCCAATTGTTATTGTTGGTGGTGAAGGGGCAATGGGGCAGTTATTTGCAAAACAATTTCAGCGTTCGGGTTACGAAGTCAAAATTTTAGATAAAGCGCAGCAATCACAGGCAGCGGATATTCTAAAAGGTGCAAAACTGGTGATGATCAGTGTACCAATAAATGCTCTTGAAACAGTTGTTAACGCGCTTCCAAAGCTTGATGATGATTGTTTGCTGGTTGATATTACATCAGTTAAACAAGCACCATTAGCTGTGCTTAAAAAAGTACATAGTGGGCCAGTTGTTGGTTTACATCCAATGTTTGGACCTGATATTTCCCATTGGGTGAAACAAACCGTGGTGGTGTGTGAAGGGCGTAGTCATGAGGTGGCACAAGGGTTATTAAAACAGCTACAAATATGGGGTTGTCAGTTAGTTGAACTTGAGGCCAAAAAGCATGACGAAGCAATGCAAATTATTCAGGTTATGCGCCATTTAACAACCTTTGTGTACGGTCAGTTTTTAGCAAAACAGGGGCACACACTCGCCGAGCTAAGAAGTTGTTCATCACCTATATATCAGTTAGAGCTAATGATGGTTGGCCGTTTATTTGCGCAATCGCCAGAGCTATACACCGATATTATGTTAGCGCAGTTTGACAATGTCGAAAGCTTATTGGCGCAGTATCAGTCTTTGTTTTCGCAAACGCTTGAAAAGCTAAAAGCAGGGGATAAGTCCGCATTAATTGATGCTTTTGCTGATGCAAAGTCTTATTTCTCAGATTCAACGGCGCACTTTTTAACCCAAAGCCGTAGTCTATTAAATAAAGCGAATGATGCTAAGGTTCTAGATTAATAATAAATGAAGGCTGGAGGTTTATGTCCAGCCTTGCAAAGTTTCATGCTTAGCACTGATTAAATACTACATATTCATTCACTAGCTTATAAATATTTATATGACGCTCTGTTCCATCGGGGTTTTTGATTATTATAGTATTTACTAACTTTGCGGTGACGCCATTATCAAATCGCGTTGGTGCGCAGCCAAAACCACTATTATACTTTGAATTAGCCATGGATGTTGCTTCACCATATGAAGTGGCTTTATTGGTGTTACCTTTTATAAATTGTAAAAAAGTTAACCCCTTAGATGTGCGTGATGCTTTCTTATTTAACTCAATTTCTATCGCCCCTTCTTTGAACTTGACATTAATAGCTAATTTAGAACCGTCATCGTAATACAAAATAACAATAAACTGATTCAACTTTTGTAAATCAGAATAATCAATGCTACCAACAGTCACAACATTTATTAACCCTTGGGCTTTTTCTAAAGCTGAAATAAAGGAATTAAATACCGCATTATCTTGAACTGATAAATCAATATCTTTGTTTAAATTACCCATGCAATTATCGTCATTGTTAAGGTAGTTAAGTGCTGTTTTGCAAGATAGTAATGAACTTGTCAGTATATCAGTGGTTACTCCTGAGGCATCAGTTGCATAACTTCCTTGCACAATAAGTGTTAATTGTTTTGCTAGTTTCTGTTTAGAGTTTACTGCTAAGAATAATTCATTGGTGAACTGTTTTTCTTGTGGGGTAGGAGCAATCTCAGAAATGATTTTTCGGCCCTGTTGTAAGGTGCTACGGCCAAGAGAATCAAGTAACGTTGGGGTAATAGTTAATTGTATTTTTTTTGTTTGGTTATTATCAATATCATAAATAGTATGAAGTTCACGAAAGTCATTGTATGGATAACCTTCACCAATACATAAAGCTTCGCCATTGTCGCAAGCATGGTAAATAGGAATACCAGTATTGTTATTGATATAGTCGTGAATATTTTCAGGGCAAGCCTTAACTTTACCACCAATATATGAAGAACAAATAAGTCCATCAGATTTCCCTGTTGGCATAGGAGCGGCAGGCGTAAGCAGGGGAGTAAGTAGTAAAAGAAGAGCTATAAATTTTGTTTGCATTGTTTTATTTCCTTATAATAAAAGTCAACTTAACTTAAAGTGCAAATTTCGACCGCTTGGCATTGTTAGTATCTGAGTGTGGATCCATTTACACTCAGACGTAATACTTAACTACCTACACTAACAGCTTGTAAAGACTCACTTTGATAACAACCAAGTACACGAACATATTGAGTGTGCTGTTTGAGCTCCTCCAATGCATGCTTCACTTGGTTATCGATTAAGTTAGCCTCCAAGTCCACATAAAATACTTCTTCCCATGGGTTACCAGGAGTAGGTCGAGATTCTAGTTTCACTAAATTAATATTATGCTGTTTAAAAATCATTAACGCATCGGCAAGCGAACCGGCCTGCTGCTTGGTTGACATAATTAAGCTAGTTTTAGTAGGGATTTGAGTTGATACTTGCAGTGGTTTTCGGGCAACCACAATGAAGCGGCTGTGATTTTCTTTTTGATTGGCAAGATTCGCCTTGATCACTTCAAGGCCTACATTTTTCCCTGCTTGCGCAGAGCCGATTGCTGCGCTGTTCGGTGTTTCAAGAGCTGATTTTAATGCACTTGATGTTGAATCGCAGGTTTCATGCTGAAGTTCGCCAAGGCCCTGTAAAAAGCGGCTACACTGGGCAAAGGGTTGCGGATGTGCAAAGACTTTAGTTAATTGGTTCAGCTCAGTTCCTGGGGCTGCTAATAAGCAATGCTCAACGCTATGAGTAACTTCACCGACAATAGAGACTTGTGCATGCTGCAGCAAATCAAATACTTCATTAATACTACCTGAGCTAGTGTTTTCGATAGGCAGTAAGCCAAAGTCGGCTTGACCTTTTTCTACTTTTCCAGTGATTTCTTCAAATGAGGTACAACCAATTTCAACTAATTTACCCGGGCGACGGCTAAAATATTTATGACATGCAAGCTGACTATAAGAGCCTTGACCGCCTAAATACGTTACGCGATGGGTTTCGCTCAGTGCATCGGGGTTTAAATTCTTTTGAAGCATGGCTTGTTGATGCAATACTGAGTCTTCTAATATCGTTTGAAACACGTTGTTAACGTAGTAAGCGTCAAGCCCTAACGATTTGCCATAGCCTATAAGTTTTTCGAGCAAAGCCAGTTCACGGGCCTCATCACGAATGGGTTTATTATTTGCAATTTTATATTCAACTACGCCATGACTAATGCGGCGTCGCTTTGCTAGTAAAACAAGTAAATCGGAGTCGATTTCATTTATATCGTGCCTGAGAGTATCAAGTACATCGTTGCTCATTTGGTTTTCCTCATTCCAAAAATATCACTGATTTTGCAGTGAAAATAAAAAAGCCTCCCAGTTGGGAGGCTTTACTATTCGATTGATTTTATCTCACAAACAGGGAAGCCTCTTCTATATAAAGAAGCTAAAAAAAGAAAAAAAGGTGTGTGAGTAATTTATATTCATACCCTTAATGTATGAAGTGTCACTCCCAATGTCAACAAGCACTTACCTGACGCGGCTTTTTTACCTAATATGTGTACAAAAGGTGTTGTTTTTTAAAAGTTTATAAATAATTTATAATTCTGATTTAAGTTCTGGTATATTTCTATCACTTGAAAAAATAATAATTATAAATAAGGTTGGCTTTTTGTGTATCGACGCCCTCCATCTCGATTTGGCATAAACTCACTTAGTGTAAAGTTATCATTGTTGATCTCTGGTATCTGTTTAGTGGCTGGCATTTGTGCGGCTGCATTAATGCTCAAGTCAGAAGAAAAACAGCTTGTTTTTGAAGAGCATGAGGTATTAAAGCAATCAAATGAATTATTAATAAACCAGTTTAATAACCTGATAGCGACCAAAGTTAAAATAGCAGAGCAAGCTAATATTGTTGTTAGCGAGCAGTTATTTGAGGGACAGTTGTCATTTAAAAATAATACTGCACCGACAATGCAGCTCACCAATGATGGCTCAGTGCGTAGTGCATCACCGGATGGGCTATCAGCCGCGTTTATCCCCCAAACTGCATATTCTCCTTTTTATAAACAGCTAATTGCTGATTCTGAATCCCTTTGGAAAGTTATTTCTCCTACGTTAATTCAAGATTTCTATAATTTTTATCTTATAACTGAAGATAACTTTATTCGTGTCGCACCGCCAAACTGGGCGCTTAATGTGCCTGGAAATTATACATTCAACCAAAGTGATAGCTTCAATTATGCGAAGTCTTTAACTAACCCACAACGAGAGCCTCAATGGTCAAAAGTTTACTATGATGAAGTTTGGAATAAATGGGTAGTCAGTTTAATTGTTCCCATTTATCAAGATGATGAGTTTTTAGGGGTTACCGGTAGCGATATTTCACTAAACTCACTCATATCGCAATTACCCGTCGGTGGAAAGGAAAAACACTTAGTAGTGTTTGATAAACAAGGACAGCTATTAGCACATCCGAACTTAACCTCTGAAAATTATAAAGAGTACGGAGAGGCAGGCAAAAAGCTATTACCAGATGACTTTATTTCTCCAGAACTAAAGCGTGTTATTGATAACGCAGGGCAAATACAATTACCAGAGTATGCCGATTCATTTTCATTAAATGATGAAGACTACATTATAAATATCCATAAAGTTGAAGGTGTAAACTGGTATGTGGGTGTATATAAAAAGCGCTCCTCAACGTTATCGGCATTAAAAGACTTAAAGCTTAAGTTTTTTGGCCTATTTATTCTGTATGCCATTTTAGTTGCTTTATTATTACACCAAGCGCTTTACCAATTGGTATTAAGACGCTTACATTCATTGGTTTATGCAGTTACTAACTTTGGTAAAGGCCAGTTAGAGATTGAGTTTCCAAAAGAAAATAAAGATGAAATTGGAACGCTTAATGGTTCATTCAAAGATATGACCATTGAAATTCGCAAACTCATTGACGGCTTAAACCAGCGCATAATAGAAAAAGAAATCGCAGAGAAAGCTGCAAATCGCTTGTCTAAAGCGGTTGCGTTCTCGGGTACAGGGGTGGTGATCACCGATGAAAATTTTGTCATTGAATACGTTAATCCAAAAATGTTAGAGATGACTGATTTTGTCGAAAATGATTTTTTGCGTCAGCCATTACTGACAATTATTGCCAATGAAATGACCATGTTGGTAGAGGATATTGACATTGATTTGCGTAATCGTAATTACTGGCGAGGAGATACGCTTATTGAAGCGCAAAACAAGTCGCCAATATGGGTATCGCTTAGTGTGTCACCTATTCGAGAAGACGGTGGTAAAATAACCAGTTACGTGGCATCAGCGCAAGATATTTCGTTTGTGAAAGAAAGCCAACGAAAAATGGAACAGCTCGCTTACTTTGACACACTAACCGGGCTTGCTAATCGTACATTCTTTAGAATGCAGCTCAGGAAGTCGATGGCGCTTGCTGAGAGAGGGCGTTACTCGTTTGCTTTATTTTATTTTGATCTGGATGAATTTAAGCGTATTAACGATACTTTAGGTCATGATGCGGGTGATCAGCTGTTAGTTGAAGTGGCAACACGCTTAAAACAGCGCTTACGAGCAGAAGATACCATAGCCCGTTTAGGTGGGGATGAATTTGCTGTTTTACTCAGTGGTATTGAACATCAAAAAGAAGCATCTGAAGTCGCTGACACCATACAAAAAACCTTAAACCAGCCGATAAAACTTGGCAGCAATGAAGTAATTGTCAGTGCAAGTATTGGGATCACCTTAGCACCATTTGATAGCCTAGAAGAAGATCAGTTACTAAAGCATGCCGACTTAGCCATGTATGAGGCCAAAGCCAAAGGGCGTAACACCTTCCATTTTTATAGCCAAGATTTAAATGCAGCAGCTAATGAACGATTATTCCTAGAAAATGAATTGCGTCATGCGATTAAAGAAAAGCAACTCACGCTACATTACCAGCCACAAGTTGATTGTCGCGATAATAGCGTGGTGGGATATGAAGCATTACTTCGTTGGTTCCATCCTACGCAAGGGTTTATTCCTCCGACTAAGTTTATTCCGATAGCTGAGGCAACGGGTTTAATTGTAGAGCTCGGTAAATGGGTGCTACAACAAGCGTGTGAGTTTACGAAGCGACTAGAACAACAAGGTAGAGCAAGTAATATGTCGATCAATCTGTCAGCAAGACAGTTTAAAGACGCAAGCTTAGTGCCTATGCTGAAAAAAATAATTATAGAGACGCAGATTAATGCTAAAAGTCTGCATCTTGAATTAACCGAAAGCATGCTGATGGGGAATGTTGAAGCAGCTATTGATCAGTTACATCAACTTAAAAAGTTGGGTATCTCAATTTCTATTGATGACTTTGGTACGGGTTATTCTTCACTGAGTTACCTTAAGCGTTTCCCTGTCGATATTCTTAAAATTGACCGTTCGTTTGTCAAAGATATACCTGAGGATGATAACGACATGGAGATCACTGCGGCCATTATTGCTATGGCACAAAAGCTGAAGCTTGATGTAGTTGCCGAAGGGGTCGAAACAATCGAGCAAGTTGAGTTTTTACAAAATAATAATTGTTTTATTGTTCAAGGCTATTATTTTAGTAAGCCAGTGGCTGAGGATGATATTCCCGCATTATTTGATCAATTAGCAGCGCTAAAAATTATTAAATAAGCAAGAATTGCGGGTTAACCACCCGCAATTTTTACTTTAAATTTTAATCCCTCTAAAATCGCTTTTAATTTGTCGCGATCATCACCTTGTACTTCAATAACACCTTCTTTTACTGCGCCCCCTTGGCCCATCTTACTTTTTATTGTTTTTGCTAACTTTTTCAAATCATGCTGTTGTGGATCAAGACCAACAACCAGCATTACACCTTTACCTTTTCGGCCTTTGGTTTGACGCTCTATGCGAATTGACCCGTCTTTAAATAGTTTTACATCCAGTTCTTTTTCTGGCTTTGGCTGATCAATTCGCCCTGTTGCTGTTGAATACACTAAGTGACTATCACTCATAATTAACCTACTTAAGATTGAATATAATAATGCGGCAAATAATAACAAATTTGTGAAGCAAAGGCGTAATTTTTGCACCTAAGCTGAACACCTTTTAATGCCCCCAAAGATAAAACAACCTGTTTAAATACCGCAATTATATCTATGAATAAAAGTGTTTAAAGATTTTAAAAAAGCGCTTTAAATTGGCTAGCACTATAAAAACATCCATGCTACTATTTCGGCATTATAGATGTATGGACGTCCAAATGGTTAATTCTTACTTAGAGTATGCTCAACTTAATGTTGAGCCACAGTTAATTCACGCTGAGCTAGAAAAGCTTGAGCAATACCTAAATAAAAATGCTGCACCAGCCGTGCGTTGGGAATACCAAATTCCTGAGCTAGGTGAAGGTGGGGCATGTAGTTTATTTGGTTACCTACAGGATGAGCCGTTTAAACTAAGCGATTATGTCAGCCAAAGTACGCAAACAACTGAAAAATTAGCGCAACTTCAATTGATTGTTGACTACGTCATTGAAAACACAAAGCTTGATTGGTACGGCATTTATCAGAATACCCACACCAATGAAGGGGAGCAGTTATTAAAGCTGGCTTATTTTGGTGCGCCGAGTCGTCCTTTATTTCCGCTTACTGCTGAATTTGCGACTGCCAGCAATAACGTTCAGGTAGCGTTTAGTGGTAAAGGACGCGTTATCAATAACGTTGAGCAATATTTGGCAGCAGGCGGTGAATATTACACCTGCGATCCGAAAGTAAAAGCAGAAGCCTGTTTACCGCTATTTAATGCACAACATCAGTGTATAGGTATTGTTGATGGTGAAGCCTTCAGCACTGATTTTTTTGATAAAGCAACGCTCGCGTTATTAATAGCGTGCTGTATTAAAATTCCTCACTTTTTAGTGTAAATAACACTAGTCAATCAAGTGAGTTTTTATGTTAAGCTTAGCGCAACAGCTAACCCCTAAATAACGAAGAGATAGCCAATGTTCTCAGTATTAAAACCATTACCAACAGACCCTATTCTTGGCCTTATGGCGGCCTACAAGCAAGATACTAACCCAAATAAGATTGACTTAGGGGTTGGTGTATATAAAGACGAGCAGGGGAATACCCCGGTATTAAAGTCAGTAAAAAAAGCAGAAGCGTTTCGTTTAGAAAATGAAATGAGCAAATCTTACATTGGGCTTGCTGGTAACTTAGATTACTGTCAACAAATGGAAAATCTTCTTCTTGGTGAGCACCCGGCATTATTAGCTAATCGCGTACGTACAGCACAAGCACCTGGTGGTACAGGCGCACTTCGTGTTGCAGCAGAATTTATTGTACGTTGTAATCCAGGCGCTACTGTATGGGTTACTAACCCAACGTGGGCTAACCACATTAGCTTATTTGAAGCTGCAGGCTTAACGGTAAAAGAATACCCATACTACGACTACGAAAACAAAGATTTATTGTTTGATGAAATGGTTGAAACACTAACACAGGTGCCTAAGGGCGATGTGGTGTTATTACATGCATGTTGTCACAACCCAAGTGGTATGGATTTAAACGAAACACAATGGAATACTATTGCTGAACTTGCAAAAGATGTGGGTTTTACGCCATTAATTGATATTGCATATCAAGGTTTTGGCTCTTCTTTAGAAGAAGATGCGAATGGTTTACGTATTTTAGCCAATGCGGTTGAAGAGTTGATCATTTGTTCATCATGTTCTAAAAACTTCGGCTTATACCGTGAGCGTATTGGTGCCTGTTCAATCATTGCAAAAGACAGTGCAACAGCTGATATTTCAAACTCGGTGTTATTAAGTGTGGTACGTAGCATTTATTCTATGCCGCCAGCGCATGGTGCAGACATCGTAAACACTATTTTAAGCAGCACAGAGTTAACGCAGCTATGGCATAGTGAACTTGATGAAATGCGTAACCGTATTAATGGGTTACGTAGTTTAATTAAAGACAGCCTGGCAGCGAAAGACATTGCTCAAGACTTCTCGTTTATTGACCGCCAACACGGTATGTTCTCTTTCTTAGGTATTAATAAAGAGCAAATCGAGCGCTTGCAAAAAGAATACGGTATTTACATTGTCGGTTCTAGCCGTGTTAATGTAGCAGGTATTAGCCAAGCAAATATCAACTACTTTGCTAACGCAGTTGCTGATGTTTGTAAGTAATCAGTAAGCAGCTTTGGCTTTTAAATAATAAAAAAACCGCACACTCGTTGCGGTTTTTTATTGTTTCTATAATGGCTTAAAGCCAGCGAATAGCACCTGAAATACGTTCATTATACATATCAACTGGTGAGCCAAGGCTTGCAATTAGCACGGTATCGGCCTGTTTGCCACGATTTATATGGCCAGCATAGCGAAAGTCATTAAAATCATCAGAGCCAATTTCAAAGATTTGATTATCGCTTGGCACAATAAACACGGTCATAGGCCCAAAGTCAGACTCAAACACTAAATGAATACCTTTCTCACCTTGAAAATCGCAAAAGTTAACATAAGTCACTTTGCCAGGTAAATCACTAATATGGCCGCCAAGTAAAGCCAGCTTTTCATTGACAGTTTGGATGCTAATTTGTTGAGTTTTATTTAACGCATAAATTTCATGGTAAACATGGGCTAGTGCATGCTCACCAGCCGTTTGATTAATACTTTGTTCTTCGCTAAACATAAACGCACTAACTGCAATCACAAACGAAGCTGCCAAAGCCAAATGCATTCGGTCGAACTTAAACCATGAGCGTGCACTAACCACGTTATGCTTTTGCTCAAGTTCATCTGTTCTAGCTTTTTCTTTTAACGAGGTGTTTAAAATAATTCGTTCAGCAAGATTGTCAGGTACAGTAATATCAAGCGCGTCGTCGAGTTGTTTATCGAATGCTTTGCTTTCATTTAAAAATTGTTGTCTGTCGGCACTGCTGTTTGCAAATTCCTGAAGCTCTTTGTCCAGCTCATTTGGCTGCGCAATCGTGCGGCGACGAAACTCAAGTTCATCCATTATTTTGATGCTCCTTTAAGTTGTTCATCATCACGGCTTAATGCCTCTTTAAGTTGATTTTTTGCTCGGAATAAACGTGTCATAACAGTATTTTTATTTAAGTTAAGAATGTCTGCAATTTCATCTCCGGTGCAGCCCATTACCACCTGTAGCAACAGCGGCTCCTTGTAGTCATCAGCCAATAAAGAAATTTGTCGCTGAATAACGGTTTGTTCCATTGCTGTATCTAAACTATGGCTGGTTTGATCCACCAATGTGTCGTTATCTACATCACTGTAATCAAATTGCTTGCGCTCAAAGCGTCTGGCATTCTCACGCCTTAAAATGGTCAGCAACCATGGCTTAGCTGCTTTTTGGTCGAGTAACGAATCAAGCGAGCGCCATGCACGCAAAAAGGTTTCTTGCACTAAGTCATCAGCAATAGTCGGATCGTTACATAACCAGTAAGCAAAGCGATAGAGTTCCTTATGATAAACATGAACCAAGGCTTCATAGCGTTGTTGTTTTTCAGCCATATTAATTAAGACCCGATCATTCGATTTTTTATTTCCAAACATAAGCACTTTTTAATTAAAATTATTATAGGCCAAAAAAGTAACTAAGATTCTTATTAAGAATATAGCTCTTTTAACGCAGATGATGACTTAGCTGTGTGCGATTGATGTTTTTTTAATAAACTAACAATCGCTTCTAAATCAGTGCTAGCCGATTGGTTACCGTACAACTGTGCTTGTAAATTATTTACCTGCGCAGTGAACTGCGAGTTGTTTATCATAGCGCATAAATGGGTGAGAGCTCCTACCTTTTTATCTGTTCGAGTTAGCGCGTATAGATTAAGTGCATCGTAAAATGCTTTATTATCACGGCTTTTAGCAAGTATTTGCAGTGTTTTTAATTCTGCTTGCTGATTGCCTCTATGATTTGCTTGCGCCGTTTGTTGCGCTTCTTTAGCTGAGCGTTTCATAAAGTAAAGAACCAGGGTCACAATCCATAATACGTAACCTAATACGGCTACAATAATAAGCCATAGAGGCGTACTAGTATGGCGTTGCACGCTGAGCGCTTGCTGCGTTGGCTCTGCATCCGTGTTGTTTAAATTACTTTCAACGGGAGGGCTCAGCGAGTTTGCTGGTGCTGTGGTGCTTGGTGTTACCCTAATTGTGCGCTCTGGTAAAGTTGCGTAACTAATTCGGTTCATTTTGGTGTTATACCAAGGCAGGGTAATTTCAGGCAATGTATAGGTGCCTGGGGTTTGTGGAAGTAGCGCAAATGAGGCGCTTTGCTGTGATACCACTCGACCATCGCGCACTGCATTATTAGTTTCTTTTTCATCCGGGTAGCTGCGAATACCATCAATAGTAGGCATATCAATTTCGGGTAGTTGCTCTTTAGTCACCCCTAAGGCGGTAAGCATAATAGTGCGTGTTATTGGCGTGCCGGCTTCAACGGTATTATCGTCTGGTTGCCATTGCTCGGTTAGACTTACTAATTCACTGGGTAACCAATCACCTTGATAATTCTCAGGGATGGGTTTGATTTCAATCTGTTGTTCATCGCCAAGTGCCGACACCTCTAGTTGGCGATAGTTTTGTTGAACACGCCCTTGAAAAACCGGTGCTTCAATGGTGTATGCACCACTTTTTTGCGGCTGAATTAAATAATTACGGGTGATCACTAAATAACGTTTACCGTTAACCAGTTCATAATCTTCACTTTGCTTACCTAGCTGGGTGAGTTGAGCATCTTCCATGCTTGGCGTGCTTAAGCTGCCATCGAGTAGCTCTTTAGCTAAGTAAAGTTTAATGGTGTAAACGCCAGCCTCTTGCACAAATAAGCTGTTATTTGTAAGCGAGCTTTTTAAAAATATATCATCATTTTTGCCCGCATCGCTGCTTCGCTCTTTAACCGACAAGTTTATCGGTTGAGAGCTGAGCCCTGCAACACTAAAAGAAGGAATTGTGTATTCGCCGGCTTTGCGAGTCATTAACTTAACAGACCACGATGTTTGTTTTTTAATGCTGCCGTTAATAATGTTGGTGCGGCTACTTAAGCTCATAGGGCCGACTACGAAATCCTTTAACAGCGCTGAAGTATCGGGTTGTTGCCCTTTGATTGAATCATCAACGCTAATATTGAGCATAAAAAACTCACCTGCCAGTACCGGGTTTTTATCTACGCTTGCCTCTAATGAAGTGGCGGCCATTAATGGCATGGCAGTTAATAGCAATAAACAGCAAAATAATCGCATTACCATGATTTTTCTACTCCTGTTGGACGGCGTTGATATTGTCTTTTTTGGGCTTCTAATTGCATTTTGTTTCTTAATAAAATAGCGGGATCGTCGGGCACTTTTCTTAGTAACTGATTTAGTTGTTGTGCTTTCTCTTTTTCTTCATTAGTGAGTTCAGCCGCCTGTGCTTGCATAGCTTGTTGTTGTGCTTGCTGCTTCTGCTCATCTGATGGCGGTTGCTCATTCATTTGATTTGGTTGACTCTGTTGCTCGTCTTGCTGAGGCTTACTATCGTCGTCTTTGTTCTCGTCTTGTTGGTTTTGTGATTGAGCTTGCATGTCAGGCTGATTTTGTTCATCTGACTGCTCGCCAGATTGGCTTTGTTGATCTTTTGATTGCTCCGAGGGCTCACCCGATTGCTGCTCTTCACTATTTTGACTGTTATCTTCGCTTTTATCTGCGTTATTTTTATCGCCATTTTTTTGCTGATCTTGTTTTGATTTATCTGCATCATCTTGACTTTGATCATCTTGATTTTGCGAATCATTACCTTGTTGGTTTTCTTGGTCTTGCTGTTGCTTAAGTAACTGCTCAACTAACGCTTGGTTATCGGCTGCTTGGGTAAAATCAGACTGCAGTGATTGCGCTTGTTTGTAAGCGTTTATAGCAGCCTCTAATTGTCCGGCTTTAGCCAGTGCATTACCGTAATTGTAATAACCAGTAGCTGATTTATCTTGACTAAATTCGTTCAGAGCGCCCTCAAACTGACCTTGCTGATAAAGTGCAGCGCCTTTGAGAGCGTTGGACTTCGCTTGCGCTGCTTGTTGGTACTCTTGGTTGTTGTAAGCTTCTAATGCACGTTGATCGGTATTTTTAAATAGCGTTGGTAACTCTACTGCATGGGCATTTTGCTGAGGTAAAAAGCTTAGCAATAGCACCGCACCAATAAACGCAGAGCGTCTAAATAAGTATAGAGCTAAGGGCAGTAAAATAAGCAAGCCATAAATGCCAACATCGATTCGCCACAAGGCTAAATTTGGTTTTTCACTTTTTAGTATTTCACTGTTTGCTTGCGGTGAAAAAATGGCAATATCGCTATTACTTGGCTGATAATTAGCGTATTGGCCGCCACTATTCTTTGCTAGTCCTTTGAGTAAAGAACCATTGAGTGTAGGCACTACAATTTGGCCGTAATTATCTTTTAAAAATCCGCCTTCAGGTAACTTTATTGGTGCACCTTGCTCAGTGCCAATACCGTAAATATTAAGTCGATACTGGCTACTGTTAGTAAAGCCACTTATATCACTTTGCTGTTGTTGTTCAATACCATCGGTGATCAGAATAATATCACCATCTAGGTAGCCTGCTTGAGTGAGCAGCTCTTGCGCCATGTCTAAACCTGCCAGCACGTTGGAGCCTTTATCAGGCATAATTTCAGGGCTCAAACTAGGAATAAGATTAGCAAGGGTGGTTGCATCATTGGTCAGTGGTGAAATGGTATAGGCAGTGCCTGCGTAGGCTACTAATGCAGTATCACCTTCTTTAAATAACTCAATCATATCGAGGGCTTTAAAACGAGATTGCATTAATCGATTAGGAGCAATGTCGGTGCTATACATAGAGTACGACATATCCATTACAATAACGCGGGCACTTTTGCTTTGAAATACAGGGACTTGTTTTTCCTCAAAACTTGGGCCTGCACTAAATATAATGGCTAAACTGCAAAATAACGCAACTAGCCACAGCGGCTGACGAGCCTGATTATTTGATTCACTCATAACAAATTGTGCTAAATGTGGCGCAATAAGTGGCGCCGATTGGGCTTTTTTCTCTTTCAACATGGCAATAAAAAACAGCCCTAGCGCAGGGAGTAGCAGCCATAAAATAGCGGGGCGAATAAACTCAAAATCCATTAGCTTGGCTCCTTCAATGCACGTACTGTTTTTAAAAATGCCATTGCACTTATTAATAGAATGGCCAGTAATAACGGATAATAAAACAAGGCTGTTTGCGGGCGAAAGGTCTGCTCATCGGCACTAATTGGCTCAAGTTTATCAAGCTCTGCATAGATTTGTTGTAACCCAGCAACATCTTTGGCTCTAAAGTACAGACCCCCTGTTTGTTCGGCAATATTTTTCAGTAAACTCTCATCTAAATTGCTGCCCCCAGAGCCCATATTAAATAAACTAAAGCCACGAGGGTTATCTGAGCCGACTCCGATGGTGTACACTTTTATGCCTTCTTCACGAGCTAGTAATAGGGCATCTTCGGGGTCAAGGTTTCCTGCGGTGTTTTGTCCATCTGTTAGCAACACCACAATGCGATTACTTTCTTTTTTACTAGCAAAGCGTTTAACCGATAAGCCTAAAGCGTCACCAATAGCCGTGGCACGTCCTACTAAACCTATTTGTGCTTCAGTAAGCATTTTGCTGACGGTTTTTACATCACGGGTGAGAGGTGTTTGCAAAAACGCTGTATCACCAAACAATATTAGCCCAAGTCTGTCGCCTTGACGCTGCTCTATAAAATCGCTAAGCACTGCTTTAACCATAGTTAAACGGTCAACATATTGGCCATTATAAGCCATGTCTTGTTCTGTCATTGAGCCGGATAAATCCACAGCGAGCATAATGTCGCGACCTTCATTAGGCAGCGATATAGGCTCATCTAACCAAGTAGGGTTAGCCGATGCTGTTACTAATAATGCCCATAGCAACCATTCAAGAGTGTTTAACTTACGTGCACTGGGCTCTACATGTTGATTATTTAAATTATGCGATGCAAAACTTGGGATGCGTAAACGTGTCGTTGCATTATTTGCTGCGGGTTTTAATAGCAGTAACGTTAAAGGAAGCGGCAGTAATAAAAACAGCCATGGCCAGCTAAATTCAAACATGCAGTGGCTCCTTTAGCTTAAATTGTTTAATAGCTTGGCGAAACTTATCACTGAGTGCCGGTGGTGTTTGAGCTGTGCTATATAGGCTTGAAATTTCATCTTCATTAAAACCAATTGCAGCAAGTTGACTTAGGGTTTTACACCAGTTAGCTGTGGATTGCGCTGCTAAGCGTGGATCGTAATAGGTGATCACTAAACGCTTTAAAATAATATGCAATTGCTGCGCTGATTGTTGTTGATTAGCTAATTTAATCGCATTACGTTTTGGTTTTTTAAATTGATAGTTTTTGTACATAATTATAATTAAGCCACACACTAAGCACAGTGCAATGCTAATAACTACCCACCAAGCAGGGGCTAACGGCCACCAGTCAACGTGAGAGGGAGCAATAATATCGTGAAGGCCATCAAGTGGAGAGGTTTGCATGATTTATCTTCTCACTAATTGCAGTTCCAGCGCAGTGGCTGCATCGAATGATAATAGGTTAAGCCCAGATTTTGTTAAACGATTAATACGCGCGCTAAATGCTTGCTCGGCATTTTTGGCAAATCGTTCTCTAAAACTGTTATCCATCAAAGGGAGGGCAAACTGCTGATTATTAGCACTTACCGTAACCGCTTGTTGGAAAGCAGGTAACTTATGCTCGAAGGGGTCGCTAATATGGCAGCCTATTAACTCACAGTGCCGCGCAAGTAATTCGAGTTGTTTAAAGCTGGCGTCATCTAAGGCGTTAAAATCGGATACGATATAAACCAAACTACCGGGTTTAGCTAAGTGATTTAAACGCTTAAGGTTGTCACTAAAGTTATTACTGGCAGGTTTATCAATATTTTCAAGTGCCTGCTGATGGGCGTCGCATAAATTATGACACAGCTTTAACACGGCCTTTTCACGGGCACTAGGTTTAAGCTCTAAATGCGAGTGCTGATTAAACACAATACCGCCAATTCTATCGCCACGTTGGCAAGCAGACCATGCAACTAAGGCGCTAATATGTGCAGCTTGCACCGACTTTAATAATAATTGAGAGCCAAATAACATGGAGTTTGAAAAGTCGGTAAATACAAATACCGGGCGTTCTTTTTCTTCTTGAAAAAGTTTGGTGTGGGTTTCACCGGTACGAGCCGTGACCCGCCAATCAATAGAGCGTATGTCATCACCGTGTTGGTAATGACGCACTTCGGCAAACTCCATGCCACGGCCTTTATGCGGCGCCAGATATTGCCCCGCTAAGGTATTTTTTATTCTAACTTTAGGTGCCAGCTCAAGCAGTTGCGCTTTTGCTTTATAATACATCAGCTCTTTAAGCGATAAATTAACACCATGGCTATGACTTAATTTAAGCCATGCCTGAGAATCAAAGTGTGTTTGCATAACTTAAGGTACAGCAACTAGTTCAACAATACGGCTAATAACCTGATCTTTTGTAATACCATCGGCCTGTGCTTCGTAACTTAAAATAATACGATGGCGTAATACATTATGTACCACAGCTTGAATATCGTCAGGCGATACAAAATCACGACCACTTAACCACGCATGAGCGCGGGCACATTTATCTAAAGCAATCGTGGCACGAGGGCTGGCGCCGTATTCAATCCAGCGGCCAAGTTGCTCATCTAAGTTTGCGCCTTCTCGAGTAGCAATAATCAACTGAACTAAGTATTGCTCTAGTGGCTCTGCTAAATACAGACCCAAAATCGCTTTTCTAGCGGCAAACAGCTCTGCTTGCGAAATTTGCTCAAGCACTGGGGCTTCATCATTAAGTGCTTCACCACGGGTTAGGCGTAAAATATCAAGCTCGTGCTCAGCCCCTGGATAATTAATACTTAAATGTAATAAAAAACGGTCTAATTGCGCCTCAGGTAGTGGGTAGGTCCCTTCTTGCTCAAGCGGATTTTGTGTTGCCATCACTAAAAACAGGTCACTAAGTGGATACGTATTTTTGCCCACAGTAACTTGGCGCTCGGCCATTGCTTCTAATAAAGCTGACTGTACTTTTGCTGGTGCTCGGTTTATTTCATCCGCTAATATGAGGTTATGAAATAAAGGGCCTTTTTCAAACACAAACTCACTGGTTTGTTGACGATAAATATCAGTGCCGGTTACATCTGCAGGTAATAAGTCTGGGGTAAACTGAACACGCTGAAACGAGCCTTCAATACCTTTTGCTAAAGCATTAACCGCTCGCGTTTTTGCAAGCCCCGGAGGGCCTTCAACAAGTAAATGACCATCGGCTAATATAGCAATTAAGAGTGCTTGAGTGAGCGCTGGCTGGCCAATAATTTGGGTGTCTAAATACGTTTTTAAGTTTGAAAATGCGTTAGCTGCCATAATAAGTGGACTGTCCTCGTCAGCTTAAATAATACCTAAAGTGGTTAGGTAACAAATACTGAGCTAGTTATAAGGTTTATAAGTGGATAACTCAAGAGTTAGACTGATTTTTTGAAAATAGTTCGTTATTTTTTAACGCTTTTTAGCCTAACACAAAACTTTGTAAAACCTGCTAAAAAAGCCTATTGTATTACCCTTACACAATGTATGTAGTGATTTACAATGGCGCTTTATGATTAATTTACGTTTATCTATTGGCTTTATCACACGGGTTGTTTAGAATCGAGGAAAACATACAGGTCTGACCTGTCAGCGGGAGAGAATAATAAATGTCTGAGCAAAACATACTTAAAACACCAAAAGGCGACCGTATTGCCATTGTAAGCGGCCTACGTACTCCTTTTGCTAAGCAAGCAACTGCGTTTCACCATGTACCAGCATTGGATATGGGTAAGCTAGTAGTTAATGAAATGCTTGAGCGATTAAATTTCGACAAGTCAGAAATCGATCAACTGGTTTTTGGTCAAGTAGTACAAATGCCAGAAGCGCCAAATATTGCACGTGAAATTGTATTAGGTACAGGTATACCAGTTGGCGTTGATGCATATTCAGTGTCACGTGCGTGTGCAACTAGCTTTCAAGCAATTGCAAATGTTGCCGAATCTATTATGGCAGGCTCTGTAAACGTGGGTATTGCTGGTGGTGCCGATTCATCGTCTGTATTGCCAATTGGTGTAAGTAAAAAATTAGCCGGCAGTTTAGTCGATTTAAACAAAGCCCGTACGCTTGGTCAGCGTTTAAAAATATTCTCAAAACTACGTTTAAAAGATTTATTACCAGTACCGCCAGCAGTTGCTGAGTACTCAACGGGTTTATCAATGGGACAAACAGCTGAGCAAATGGCTAAAACCCATAATATTAGCCGTGAAGATCAAGATGCTTTAGCACATCGTTCTCACTCATTAGCAACTCAAGCTTGGGCCGATGGCAAGTTAAAAGATGAAGTAATGACGGCGCACTTACCGCCTTATAAAAGCTTTATTGAAGAAGATAACAATATTCGTAAAAACTCAACGGTTGAGGGTTATGCCAAGCTTAAACCGGTATTTGACCGTCAGCACGGCTCTGTAACTGCCGCTAATGCAACCCCATTAACCGATGGCGCAGCTGCAGTGTTAATGATGAGCGAAAGCAAAGCAAAAGCATTGGGTTACGAAATATTAGGCTACGTACGCAGTTTTGCGTTTTCAGCCATAGGCGTAGAAAAAGACATGCTAATGGGGCCTGCCCACTCAACGCCAATCGCGCTTGATAGAGCAGGTATTACGTTAGCTGATTTAGACCTTATTGAAATGCATGAAGCGTTTGCATCGCAAACCTTAGCGAATATGAAAATGTTTGCTTCAGATAAATTTGCACAAGAGCACTTAGGGCGTAATAAAGCCATAGGTGAAATTAACATGGATAAGTTTAACGTTAACGGCGGTTCACTCGCTTATGGTCACCCATTTGCGGCAACCGGCGCGCGTTTAATTACACAAAGCTTATACGAGCTTAAGCGTCGTGGCGGTGGTTTAGCGTTAACGACTGCCTGTGCTGCGGGTGGTTTAGGTGCAGCCTTTGTATTGGAGAGTGCGTAATGACAGATTCAGTATTTAATTTAACGGTTGATGATAACAAAATAGCCGTGGTAACCATTGATGTGCCGGGTGAAAAAATGAATACCCTGCGTGACAGCTTTGCTGATGATTTAAAAGCATTATTAGCACAAGCTAAAGAGCATGCAGTGAAAGGTATGGTATTTATTAGTGGCAAAAGTGATAACTTCATTGCCGGTGCTGATGTGAAAATGCTAGACAGCGTTGAAAAACGCGAAGATGCATTAGCTATCAGCGAATTATGCCATCAAGCATTTTTTGATATGAAAAAACTACCGTATACCACGGTTAGTGCTATTCACGGCGCTGCTTTAGGTGGTGGTTTAGAGTTTGCTTTAGCATGTGATTATCGCGTTGGTACAGATAGCGATTTAACTAAAATTGGTTTACCAGAAGTACAACTAGGTTTATTGCCTGGCGGTGGTGGTACACAACGCTTAACTAAAATCGTGGGTATTCAAAAAGCCCTTGAGTGGATGCTAACTGGTAAGCAAATTCGTCCAAAACAAGCTAAAAAAGCCGGTGTATTGGATGATTGTGTACCACAAAGCGTACTGCTAAAAGTGGCCAAAGAGTTTGCGGCGAAGAAAAAGCCACAAGCTAAAGAGCCTAAACTTGATAAGATCAGTAAGCTATTAGAATCAAACCCGTTTGGTCGTAACTTTATCTTTAAAAAAGCTAAAGAAAACGTACTTAAAAAAACCGGTGGTCACTACCCAGCGCCGCTTGCGATTATTAAAGCGGTTCGTGCAAGCGTAGAGCTTGATGAAATGAAAGCGTATAAAACCGAAGCCGAAGGCTTTGCTACGTTAGTAATGAGTGATGAGTCTAAAGCACTTCGCGGTATTTTCTTTGCAACCACTGAAATGAAAAAAGAATGGCGCAACGATGACGCTCCTGCGATTAGTAAAACTGCTGTGTTAGGTGGCGGATTAATGGGCGCAGGTATTGCCCATGTAAGTGCGGTTAAGGCTAAATTGCCGGTACGTATTAAAGATGTGGCAGAGCAGGGCATAAGTAATGCCATGAACTACACATACAAAATCTTGGATAAACGCCTTAAGCGCCGCATTATGTCAAAAGCCGATATGCAGTTAACCATGAACCGCATTACTGGCACCACGGATTACAGCGGCTTTAAGCACATAGATTTAGTGATAGAAGCGGTATTTGAAGATTTAGAGCTTAAGCAAGGTATGGTTGCTGATGTTGAGCAGCAATGCCAAGCTAATACTATTTTTGCAAGTAATACCTCGTCATTACCTATTTCTCAAATTGCAGCAAAAGCAGAACGTCCTGAAAATGTAATTGGTTTACATTATTTCTCGCCAGTAGAGAAAATGCCACTAGTAGAGATCATTCCTCACGAAGGCACGTCACAAGAAACCATTGCTCGTGTAGTTAACTTTGCACGTAAGCAAGGTAAAACGCCAATTGTGGTAAAAGATATGGCTGGTTTTTATGTAAACCGTATTTTAGCGCCATACCTTAATGAAGCGGCTAACTTAATGCTTGCTGGTGAGCCGATTGAAAAAATAGATGCGGCTTTAGTCGAGTTTGGTTTTCCTGTTGGACCGTTGGCATTGCTGGACGAAGTAGGTATTGATATTGGATCTAAAATTGCGCCAATTCTTGAAAAAGAATTGGGTGAGCGTTTTAAAGGACCCGATGCTTTCTCACGCATGATTGATTCAAAACGTCTTGGTCGTAAAACAGGTCGTGGCTTTTATGAATACGACAAGAAAGGTAAGAAGGTTGATGAGTCAGTCTATGAGCTACTAGGTGTAACCCCAGCCCCACGTTTAAATAAAAACGAGATTGCTAAGCGCTGTGTTTCACAAATGCTTAATGAAGCGGCTCGTTGTTTAGATGATGGTATTATCGCAAGCCCGCGTGATGGTGATATTGGTGCTATTTTTGGTATTGGTTTCCCACCGTTCTTAGGTGGCCCGTTTAGCTACATGGACAAATTAGGTGCGAGTAAAATAAGCTCTGATATGTCTACATTGGCTAACAGCAATGCCATTTTTTCACCCTGTGAATCACTGGTTGCAATGGCTGATAAAGGCGATAAGTTTTACACTACAGCCACTAAAACAGCTGAAGTTGAGTCAGAGCAGGCAGATGATAAATCGACTGATACTCAAAATGAGATGACTGAACACAAAGATTAATGTCTTAAGTTAACGTAAAAAAGCCGCAAATTATGCGGCTTTTTTTTATGTTTGATTATCAGTAAATATAGAGATATAGACGCTTATTTACAGTAAGGCTTCAATAGCCTGTTTGTCTTTATCTGGCATGTTGTCGACCACCAAATTAAATGAATTATCAATCATACGCTCAATTTCACCTTGTGGTACTGAGCCGTCTAAAATCACTGTATTCCAAAGGCGTTTATTCATATGATAACCTGGAATCACCGAAGGAAAAATATCACGTAATGACTGTGCTTCATCAGGGTCGCACTTTAAGTTTAGCCACCAAATAGGTTCGCCGTTTTCATCGGTTTCACCCTCATTGCTCAGTGCAAGGGTGGCGAACATCTTATGGTTTACTTTATATACATCAACATCTTTAGCAAAAGGTTGCGTTAGTTTAACTAACGGTTTGTTCATTAAATAAGTATGTACAGTTTGTTGGTTCATGAGCCATTCCTTGAGGTCATAATCGATAACTTAACCATAGCAGCTTTTTGCCACTAGATAACACGTGTTTCAGTCTAAATTACAGATTTATAAGTCAATACGAAGTAAGAAGCTAATCATATCATTTTATTGTTGAACAAAATCAGTTTCGTGGTATGTTTCTCGCAATCAAAAAAACAATAGGAATTCACCCATGCCAAAGGCGAGTGATCTTAAAAAAGGGACGGCTATTGACTTTAATGGCCGTGTATTAGTAGTAAAAGATATCGTACGCTCAGTACCACAAGGTCGTGCTGGTGGTAGTTTATACCGTATGCGTTTATACGATGTAGTAACGGGTAGTAAAGTTGACGAAACATTTAAAGACAGCGATATGCTTAATCTTGCTGATTTAACCCGTCGTGAAGCCATGCTGTCGTATATTGATGGGGATGAGTATGTCTTCATGGATAATGAAGATTACACGCCTTACAATTTAAATAAAGACGCCATAGCGGAAGAAATTCAATTTGTTAATGAAGAAACCCAAGGTGTGCACGTTATTGTAATTGACGGTACTGCGGTAGGTCTTGATCTTCCTTCAAGTGTTGAACTTGTTGTTGAAGAAACCGACCCTTCAATTAAGGGAGCTTCAGCCAGCGCTCGCTCAAAGCCTGCACGCTTATCAACGGGCTTAACGATCCAAGTACCAGAGCATATTTCAACGGGTGATCGCATCCGCATTAATACTGCCGAGCATAAGTTTATGGGTCGTGCTGACAAATAAGCTGTGATGAATTGATAATTGAGAGCCGAGCTTTTAAGTTGCTCGGCTTTTTTGTGTCTGATTTAAAAGGACTACAATTAAATAATACGTTGCTTTAATTTTAGCCAGTTAAACGCTATTATACGCGCCTCAATTTTTAAGCAGTTTGATGACCATGGTATTATTTATTTTACTGAGTGGTGTGTTTATCGCACTTATGTATATTGAAACCATCAAAAAAGGTATGCCTGTGAAGCGCTGGTTATTTTTAAGCGGATTGTTGGGACCTGCAGCGTGGTGTTTATTTAACCTACATTATCGACGTACATTAATACGCAATACCGGCATAAAAACGTGCCTATGGCGTGCTTAACTAGTTGCTCTAATTAAACTGAGTTTTGATTGGCTTTGTTGTTGTTTTAAAAACGCAGTAAATTCATCTTTTGAGAGTGGTTTAGAGTAGTAATAACCCTGAAGTGTTTCACAGTTAAGCTCTTCCAGTATGCTTATTTGTGAGGCTTGCTCTACACCTTCAGCAACTACATGTAAATCAAGGTTATGTGCAATAGTGACAATAGAGTCCACCATATTGCGGCCACGCTCTGTCTTCATATCATCAATAAAGGCTTTATCTACCTTAAGCGTATTTAGTGGGAACTGTTTCAAATACGCCAGCGACGAATACCCAGTACCAAAATCATCCATAGCTAAATGAATGCCGCGGGCACTTAAAGAGCGCATAATCGCAATGGCTTCTTGTGGGTCGTCCATTACGGTGCCTTCGGTGATCTCAAGTTCTAAAAAGTATGAGGGCAGTTCATTTTTTTGTAAAATCACATCAATGCGCGAAGTTAAATCGGGTAGGCTAAATTGTTTTGCTGATAAATTTACCGCAACACGAGCGTTAAATAATCCAGCGTCTAACCATTGTTTTACGTCACGACAAGCTTTGTTTAAAACCACTTCACCAATTTCAATAATTTGCCCTGTTTCTTCGGCGATTGGAATAAATACCCCCGGGCTAATAACCCCCTTTTTCGGAGTAATAAAACGCACTAACGCTTCCATTCCAGCAAGCTTACCAGTACGAATATTCATTTTAGGCTGATAATATACCTCAAAGTGATCTTCTTTTAAGCCAAAGCGCATTAGGTTTTCTATTTGTAGTCGCTTTACTGCTTGGCGGTTCATGGTGTCATTAAAGAACAAGTAGCTGTTACCTTTCTTTTTCGCATGATACATAGCGGTATCGGCGTTCTTTAATAGTATTTCAGGGGTGTTACCATCTTCAGGGAACAGTACTATACCCACGCTTGAGGTGATAGCAAGTTCATGACCTGCCATTTTAAACGGTGTAGCTATTGCCGCTAAAAACTGTTTAGCCATACGGGTGATAGTGAGAATATCGTTGGTGTTTGACATAACCAGCGCAAATTCATCGCCGCCAAGGCGATAAAATACATCATTTTCACGGGTAAGCTTATTTAAGCGCATAGCAAGCTTTGCCAGCAAGCTGTCACCTAACTGATGACCCAATGAGTCATTTATCTTTTTAAAGTTATCTAAATCAAATACTAACAATGCATGGTGTGAATGCTGCTTTGCTAGTTTTTTTAAATCAGAAAAAAATAAATTACGGTTAGGTAAGCTGGTGGTGCGATCTCGATTGGATAAATTATTGAGCTCTGACTCCGTTTTTTTACGCTCGGTTAAATCAGAATACACCACCACGTAATTAGTTATTTGATTTTGCGCGTTTTTAATTTCATCTATCGAAATTTCAAATGGCAGTAGGGCATGGTCGCTATTGCGCAGCTTTACTTCTTCTTGAATATGCTCGTGCTTTCGAACGGTGTCTTTTATAGTTTCTATGTAGCTTTTGTCGTAACCTGCTAAATGAAATTCTTTTTTAAGGTATTGCTCACGCACACCGCCAAACAAAGTTAAAAAGCTTGGATTAATATCAACAAGCTTAAAATCTTTATCATAAATAGCCAGTGCATCCGTGAGTGACTCAACGCATTTTGCAAATAGATTTAGTCGTTCTTCGGTTGATTTGAGCTGAGAAATATCTCTCACCGTGCCAGTCATTCTCAGTGGGCTAAGGTTTGCGTCTTTTTCAATTATTTTTCCACGGTCGAGTACCCAATGCCATTTACCAAAGCTATCTTTAATTCTATAAGTAGCTTCAAAAAAAGTACTCTCTTCAGCAAAGTGTTTTTTTAGTAGGTAATCTACATGGGTTAAATCGCGAGGGTGTATAAGGCTTTTATTAGGTGGGAATTCTACTAGATTGTTGTTATTCAACACGTACTTGTCGTTAATACGAATAACTTTGCCGGTTTTTATATTCCAGTCCCAAAGCGTGTCACCACTACCTTCTACGGTACTTTTTAAGCGTTTTTCAGATTGCTGTAATTGAGAATGTGAGCGCTTGAGTGAGTGAATAACTGTTAAAAAGTAAATTAACAGTAATGACATTATTGCACACACGCTAACGACTAGCGCATTTAAGTTCAAGCTAAATGATGACTCAAATGCACTAGCAGAGTAGGCGGTGACCAAAGTGGTCAACAACAGAATGTATTTTATTATTTTTATTTTGTTCATTGTCTTACTTCTTATTTACAAAAGACAATCTAAATCAAGCGCGAGCAAGAGTCAAAGAGAATGCGAATAAAGTGGTAGATTCTCCGATTGATTCACAGATTTAGCGCTTAAAAGCTCATATCTTGGGCGGTCTGGATTAAAAATTTCAGCTGCATAGTTTTTTAAATCTTCAAGCGTTAATGCGTTTAAAGAATCTAGCAGGCGTTGCTGCATATTAAACTGATGATCGCCATTGCCAATTGCAAGCCATAAACGTTGTGAACGTAAACGCAAATTTTTGTCTTTTTCGGCAATATGCGTCACTAGCCCATGTTTTTGTTGCAGCCAGGTTTGCTCTGTCAGTTCATCAATGGTTGATAAATATTGACTAATAAACACATTATGCCTGTGCAGTAATGTGCTTGGTTCAAATTTAGGTGACTGAATATAAAAAGCAATTCCGGCACGGGTATTAAAGGGCGCATAACCGGCACCAACTAAATAACCTAGTTGTTGTGTAGTCCGTAGCTCATTGAAATAATCTTGGTTAATTAAATGATTAAGCGCCATCATTTTTACTTTTTCATCAACACCATCGCTTAATGCTTGATAATAAATCACCATGGCATTATCGCTACAAGCGAGCTCTAATTCGTAACGAGTCACTTTAGTAATTTCAAAGAGTGGGCGCTTTAAATCTTCTATAACGGCTGACTTTTTAAGGTGCAGTGCCACCTTTTTCTGAAACTCAAGCGCTTCATTTTGTTGCCAATTGCCATGTAAAAAAGACTCAACATGAAGTGCATTAAAAAACGCCTGTCTAAACTCATTAAACTGATGAAAGCAGGTATCTTTAAGTGCATTTGCTAACTCGTCTGGCTGTGGATTCCATGGCATTATTTTAGCGCCTAAAATACTAAAGAGCTCACTGACAGGTTTGTTTTGGTTGCTATTACGCCAGTGCCTTACCAGTTGTTTTTTATATTCAGCAAAGCGTTTAGCACAAATTTTTACGTTAAATAGTGCATCAATTAGCTGATCAACCAGCTCTAGTTGGCTTGAAGATAGCCCTGCAGTATGCAGGGTTAAGCCGCCTTGGTGAGAGGTTAAGTGATAACTTAAGCCCGCGAGCTCAGCTGGATAAAATTGTTCGCCAACACTATCCATAAACAAATCAGAAAACAATCGAGTCAATGCCATATGCTTTACATCTTTAACTGCAAAGTCAGAGTCCATGGCTAAATAAAAATGCCCTTTAGCCACTCTGAAGGTGGCATCTTGTTTAAACCAAAAATCAAAGCCAGCTTCTTTCACCAGTAACGTTGGATGAGCTTGCTGCGACTCTATTGGATATAGAACAACATCTTTAGCTAAATAAGGGTTTGCGGTAGGTAATAACATTTCACCTTGTGGCTGACTAATTTGTGCCAGCGCTTCGAGCCAATGCAGTGACAATTTTTCAATTTTATACGGTGTGTTATACCAAGCGGCTGTGTGTTCAGGCTCTACACCCGGATGAATCAGCACTAAACGCATATTATGAGGGGTTAACCATTGCATCGCCATTTCATGAGTGGTGGCTTTAAAGCCTTCCATTAAATAGTCGCCTTGTAAGTAATTAACTTCATCGTAATGTTGCATGTTAATACTTAAATTGCTGACCCAGTCAATCAGCCGAGATTTTTCTTGGTTATCAAATGCGATTTGCAGCAGCTTTTGCTTATCTTGATAAAGGCGAGGGAGTTTGCCGATGTTGTTATTTATTAAGCAAATGTATTCAAATACCATTTCAATAATATCTTCGTAGTATTCAATGCCTTCATCGGTCAGTGCCATACTAATATTAAAATCTTTAAAGTTACTACCGTTGATGCCACCTCCGGCAGAAAGAGCATTGATCCAGCCTTGTTCTTTTAGTACTGAATACAACGAGCCTTGTCCTTCGTACCCTAGTAAGTGGGCAATAAAACTAACAGTTTTATGACGGTAAAAATCGTCAATGTTTGGCATAGCAAAGCTAATAATCAGCTTTTGTACATGCTTGTGTGGCTCAATATGGAGCAACTTACCCAAGTCTTGGCTGCGATAAAGCGGTGCCTCTATGGGTGGCTTTAACTTGCTGTTATTACCTTTAATCTGCCAGAAATATTGAGTTGCCCATGCCTCAAGTGTATCTAATGATTCATTGGCACAAATGACTAAAGTCATCCATTGAGCTTGGTAATGCTGATTAAAAAAGTCGCGTAACTCATCACTAATACAGCGTTTTCTATCAGCTAATGTTTGTAGGTTGCCTACAGAGAACTTAGCAAACGGATGTGCAGGGTTAACCGTTTCTTTATGCACTTGATAGATGCGCCGGCCATCATCTTTAATCTTTAATTTAAACTCAGCCTCAATCGCATTACGTTCTTTTTCGGTTTCTGCGGGATTTAAGGCGGGCGCTATAAAAAAACGGCTAAATTGTGCTAACGCCGATTCAATATGATTGTTATTAATATCAAAAAAGTAGCAGGTATGTTCCGTACCAGTCCAGGCATTGGTGTTACCACCAGATTGAGAGACAAAATTATTAAAGCTACCGGATTCGGGATACAGATCCGTACCTAAAAACAACATATGCTCTAAAAAGTGCGCTAAGCCTTGCCTATCAAGAGGATCATCAAAGTGACCAGCGTTAACTGCCATGGAGGCTGCCGCTTTTGCTGAGTCCTGATCGCGCACTAAAAGCACTTTTAGACCATTGTCCAGTGTTAGTGTGCGGTAAGCTCTGTTATCATTGGTGCTGATTTTCAAATGATGCTCCTGAAACTAAACGTAAATTGTTAACAACAGATGATAACTTCAGGAATGCGACGCTATTTACCTGAACATCATGAAAGAACTATTTTAAGAAAATAAATAGGTTTGAGTTATTAATATAGCGGAAATTCGAGCAAATTGGCTACTGTTTTATATTCTTTAATTGGTTGATTTTTTATGAAAACAATCTTGATAATGCGTCATGGTGAAGCAACACCGATGCACTCTGATGATGTCAGTAGAAATTTGACTTCTGTGGGTCAACAGCAAGCTGAAAAAATGGGGCTATGGTTGCAAAAAATGCACGCTCCCAGTGGCCTGTTAGTTAGCCCCTATGTAAGAGCGCAGCAAACGGCTGAGGCTGTTAAAAAAAATAATACCTTTTTATTTGAAGAAACTTGTCACGATGTTATTCCTGAGGGCAATCCTCAAGTTGCTGCAGATTATTTAGAAACGTTAATTGCGCTTCACCCAGAATGCGATACCTGGCTTGTTGTTGCCCACATGCCTATGGTGAGCTATTTGGTTGATCAGCTATGCGCTGGTAATATGCCAATTTTTAATACTGGTGCTGTTGCCCAAATTAGTTACAATGAAGTGAGCCATAAAAGTGATTACATCACTATAGATGCGCCAGCTAATGTAACCGTATAAACTACGAATCTCCCCAGCTTAAAGCCTGACGATAAAACGTGGTTAGGCATTTATCTAAAGTAAAATGGTTAACCACACACTAAAACTCAACACACTTAATACTGTAGATAAAACCACTGCACTGGCAAGGGTATCTTGGTGTTGTTTTATTTGGCATGCAATTAAATAGGCATTAACGCCTAATGGTGATGCACTTAATAGCACCAGTACTTTTAGCAGTGACTCATTAAGTGTAAATACGTGTGTGCCTAGCAATAATACCAAGGCAGGTAATATGACTAATTTTAATAGACTGGCAATGGCCGCTGCTTGCCAGTTATCGCTAATTTTATAAAAAGCTAAGTTAGCGCCCAATACAAATAACGCACAAGCAATAGCTGGTTCGGCTAAAAGCGCTAAGCCCTTAGTTAAGTCAGCAAATAAAGTAATCCCTGCCAAATTAACCAATAAACCAGTGCTAATACTTAACACCACTGGATTGAGTAGCATATTTTTGGAAAATGCTGACCAGGAAAACACATGACTAGCGCTGTTTGCACTAATTAAAAAAGTAAGGGTGAACAATAATGCGCTATGAAAGGTAATGATCATAAAAATAATGCCCATCATTTGCTCGCCTAATGCGGCAATAATAATAGGTAACCCCACCAATACAGTATTGGAATAGCTACTGCCAAGGGCAAACACGCTATGGCGTTCGTATTGAAGATGTTTAGAGAGAATGTAGCGGTCAATAATTAGGGCAAAAAGGTAAACTAAAATAACCGGAATGTAAAAACTTAAAAAGCCATTTAAGCTGACACTGGTTTGTAAGTCTGCTTTGGCCATATTTAAAAATAAAAAGCTCGGCACACTAATATAAAAAGTAAACTTACTTAATCCCGCTATATGGATACGCTCTAAAAAGCCACTGCGGCTAGCAATATAGCCACATAGCACAATAAATATCAGCGGGAATATAATCGAAAATATATGCACTAAAAGGCTCTTATTGATTAGCGTCTAAACTCATCACTTTGCGGTAAATTAATTAATATGAGTACTGCACCTTTACCGCCATATTCAAGTGGTGCTTGATGCATAGCAATAACATCGGGGTGTTGCACTAAGTATTGCGGCACTTTATGCCTGAGGATATGGCCGCCAATTCCGTGTACAACACAGGCGCAGTAATAATGCTTCTTTTTACACTCATGAATAAGCCCTGCGAGCTCATCCTTGGCTACTTCTTTATTTAAGCCATGCAGGTCGAGGGTTAAATCAGGTATAAAATCCCCTCGGCGAAGTTGTTTCGCTAAAAAACGATCCTGACCCTGTTGCACATAATTAACAGTGCCGTTAGTGTCTATATCGGGCACATATTCATCAGAAAAGAAAAATTCTGATTGTTGTTGCTTTTTTTGCTGGGCAAATTGCTTCGCTTGTGACACTTTAGGTTTATTGCTAAAACAGTGAGTGTCTTGTTTGAACACGCGCGCACCGCTGATACTTTGACGAAACAAGTCAATGTCATCAGGGCTAATTAGATTGTTTGAGTGTGGATCTTTTTTCATAGCGGCAGTCTAAACAAAAAAGTGGTAAAAATCGAGTAAAAAGGTGTGATACCCAAGCAGCTTTGAGGTGCATAGTACGGCGCCAATAAGGTTAGTTTAAAAGCGATTTATACTGCGTTATTGATTTGAACAACAGAGTGACTATTACACTTGCAATCAATGCCTTGTTTAAATTACTTTTAATTCTAACTGTCACTCGCACCTAGAGGTGGCTTGGGTATACAATAGGGCAATCATGGGGCCCATAGTGTGCCCCGATTGAGTTAATTTTTTGAAAGTAGCAGGCAGATAATACTGATGAGTGAATTACTAATAGAAGAAGCAACCCTGGATGAAGCTGTTGCAGAACTTTCAACCTTACACGATTGGCTTCGTTGGACGACAAGTCAATTTGCAAGTAGCGGTATTTTCTTTGGTCATGGCACCGATAACGCATGGGATGAAGCGGTAAGTTTGTTATTACCAGCGCTTAGTTTGCCAATTGATGCACCCAAAGAGCTGATGCATGCCCGTTTAACCAGCACTGAAAAAAACCGTTTAGCAGGCTTAATTGCCGAGCGCATTAACGATTTTACCCCAGTTCCATACCTGACCAACATTGCATGGTTTGCCAATATGCCATTTTATGTGGATGAACGTGTATTAATTCCTCGCTCGCCTTTTGCTGAGCTTATTAATAATCGTTTTACACCTTGGCTAGAGCAGCCAGAGTCAGTAGGGCGTATTTTAGATTTATGTACGGGATCGGGTTGTATTGCGATTGCATTGGCACAAGCATTCGAAAATGCGCAAGTTGATGCGGTTGATATTTCCTATGAAGCGCTTGAAGTGGCTGATATCAATATCACCGATTACCAACTAAGTGAGCGCGTATTACCTATCCAGTCTGACGTATTCAGTGGTGTGCCTGGGCAAAAATATGACTTAATCGTAGCAAACCCACCGTATGTTGATGCTGAAGATATGGCTGACTTACCACGTGAGTTCCACCACGAGCCAGAGCTTGGGTTAGCATCGGGTCACGATGGCCTTGATGTAACACGTACTATTTTAGATCAAGCTAGTGAGCATCTAACAGATAACGGTTTGTTATTTGTCGAAGTAGGTAACTCTATGGTACATATGGATGCACTGTATCCAGGCGCACCATTTGAATGGATTGAGTTTGAACAAGGCGGATTAGGGGTGTTTGTTATTAGCAAGCAACAACTAGATGCCTACTTTGCGCAGTAATAATTAATACTAGCCATTCATCCCAAATGGCTGGGCAAATAATAGCCGAGTTAATCCTCGGCTATAAGTCATTAGGAATGAGGAAAGTTAATGGCAGGTAATAGCATAGGGCAGTTATTTAAAGTGTCCACCTTTGGCGAAAGCCACGGCGTTGCATTAGGCGGCGTAGTGGACGGTACGCCCGCAGGCCTTGAGATAACAGAGGCCGACATACAACACGATTTAGACCGTCGAAAGCCTGGGCAAAGTCGCTATACCACGCAGCGCCGTGAGAGCGATCAAATTAAAATTTTAGCGGGCGTTTTTGAAGGTAAAACCACCGGTACCAGCATTGGTTTATTAATTGAAAATACCGATCAACGTTCACAAGATTATGGCAAAATTAAAGACGTATTTCGTCCAGGTCATGGTGATTATACCTACTGGCACAAATACGGCCTACGCGATTATCGTGGTGGTGGCCGCTCATCTGCGCGTGAAACCGCTATTCGGGTTGCGGCTGGCGCCATTGCTAAAAAGTATTTAAAGCAGTTTCATGGTATTGAAGTTAAAGCATGCTTGAGTCAATTAGGGCCAATAAAAGCCGAAAACTACGATTGGGACGAAGTGGAAAACAATTTATTTTTCTTCCCAGATACAAGTAAGCTTGAAGCACTTGATGAATATATGCGCGAGCTAAAAAAGCAAGGCGACTCAGTGGGTGCCAAAGTAAAAGTAGTGGCTAAAAATGTACCAGTTGGATTAGGTGAGCCAGTATTTGATAGGCTAGATGCCGAACTTGCACATTCATTAATGAGTATTAATGCTGTTAAAGGCGTTGAAATTGGCGATGGCTTTGATGTAGTCGAGCAAAAAGGCTCTGAGCATCGTGATGAGTTAACCCCTGATGGGTTTACCTCAAATCATGCCGGTGGCGTATTGGCAGGTATTTCAACAGGCCAAGATATAATCGCATCAATTGCGCTTAAACCGACATCGAGTATTACTATTCCCGGTAATAGTATTAACACCGAAAATGAAGCGGTTGAAATGATCACCAAAGGTCGTCATGATCCTTGTGTAGGCATTCGTGCTATTCCGATTGCTGAGGCAATGATGGCTATTACTTTAATGGATCATTTACTTCGTCAACGCGGTCAAAACCCACATGTACACCACGAACATGGGCCAATTAAAGGCGCTATTTAAGCGCCTTTAATTATAATAAATGCGGCTGATATTTGATGCCGCACTTACATAACTGACTATACTTAAATACGGTCAATGGCTTGTTTCGCAACCATATAGAGTTTTTTAATCATTAAACCTAACACCCAACGGATAAATTGAGTTGTGAGCTCTACTACCTCGTATGACGCTTTACCTACAAAAGCAAGCATATGGCCAATTAAACCCTTTAACTCTTCTGTAAGCTCTACAAACTTAACCACAGATTCATGTAAGCATCGCGCTAAAATATCATAAAAAGTTAACCCAACGCTAAGACCTGCTTGTGCAGAAATAAAGGCGTATTGGCCAGTTTTCTTTAAAAAGGTAATTAAGCCATCGGTAATAATTCGCTGCCATCTAAGTGAGAATGTCACGTTATAGCGCAGAGCATATTTTAAAACTGTATGATTATAGTGAAGTGTTTTTAGTGAACTTTCCATGCTTCTATAATCTTTGTATGCTGCCACCGTGTTAACATAACCGGGTGTGTCTTCTTCCATTGAGTGTGCACCAATATTAAAAAACGATCCTTCATTCATCGCCGTTTGGTATTCGCTTGAGGTATGACTAAATGGCCAAGCTGGTACGCAGGGTACAGGATCTGCACCGTGCGTTACACGGTACTGACCAACATTGTGTGCAGCTGAATGCACCGAATGATTTAGCACTACCCTTGGCGCACCAAACGTATATAAATTGGTGGGAATACCTTGATCACTTGCCCATATTGCTGGTAGTTGGGCAATCGCACCACCTAAACTATGGCCAACAAGGTGCAAACATTTAGGCTTATGCTGTTTGACATAACTTGCAAACATCGGCTTCATGCTGGTAAAGGCTTTTTCAAAACCAGAGTGCACCTCTAAATTTTTAGGACCGTGGGTAATTGCCACATTTAAGTTTGTTAACCAATCAGCGCAGGAGGTAAAAACGGTGCCACGAATGCCAATAATATGGTGGCCTTTAAATTGTTTTGATGTACCTTCTGCAGTTAAAGCGAAACCTGTAGTGCGGTTTAGGAGTTGATTGATTAAGCCACCACTAACGCCTCTTATTTGGTTGTTGGTGATTTTAAAGTTGTCTCTAAATGTTGGGTGGAAAACACCGCTAAAAATTGTTGAGCTTCTAATATCATAAACCCTTGCTGCGGCGCTCACTGCAATGCTTGGCGGTAATACTGCTTGGACTTTTCCATGTTAATCTTCCTTGATGTTACGTTCAGTTAAGTTATCAAAATCACCATTATTAATTCTATACTCTCTATCTCCGTCATATAACCAAAATGGCATATAGTCGGTTTCCCAACGACAAATACTCGATGCTACATAATTTAAATGTTTGTTATTATTTTTTTTAAATTCAAAAGCAACTCGTTTATTAGTTAATTCACACTCCAGGAAAGCTAATTTTTTACTATACTCGGGAATTTCTTTAATTCCTGATTGGTTTGCAACCCACAATGGAATTAAAGTGCTGTCTTTTTCAATAAAAATTTCTTGCGAAACACGGTTTTCAACTATTAGCTTATTGGGCATTGAGGAAAGAATCGTTTTTTTAGGAAAATGAAAGCGCCCATCTTCATCTGTAGTTGCTATATCTCTGCGGACTTTTTCATCTATATAGATTAGTGACCGTATTATTTCTAAATTTGCAACGGGTGTGCCTTTTTCTGTAACAACCCCATTGACTTCAGGGCTTAAAAATACTTCTTTTTTCTTTCTGAACCAGCTAAACATATCTCCTCCTTGACTAATGACTGGGAAAATAATCAAATATGCAATAATAAACAAAATAGTGAATTGAGGGCTGTAACTAGATTTATTTATAGGCAATCCTTGCATATTATTGGACTTTAAAGATGAGAGTACACTATTTAAAATGAATCTACAGTAAGCTTTTATATAGCCTCGAACTTTGATACTTTTAGTGTAAAGTATTGCGTTTAGTATATACAGGCTATACATCTTTATTGCCGCTCAATAATTTAAATGTGCTCAGCGCACCTAAAAATAAGAGAGCTGTTAGTATGCAAAAAAACAATCAAGCTTCCATCTCACAAACTGAATATAAAGCCACCATAAAACGACTCGAAGAGTTTAGCCGCTTTACTGATAGCAGTATTGGTATTCCGTTTACTAAATTTAAATTTGGTGTAGAGTCGCTGATTGGGCTTTTACCTGTGATAGGTGATTTAGCAGGGCTTATTTTGTCTGGCTATGTACTAATTGAAGCGCAGCGCTTAGGTGTTAGCAAGCGAGTAAAAAGCCGTATTATTATAAATATGTTGATTGATTTTGTTGGCGGGCTCATTCCATTTTTTGGAGATATTTTTGATGCCATGTTTAAAGCAAATACGCGTAACACCCGCATACTTAAAAAACATTTAACAGATAAGCTAACTACAAACCCATAAACCATTTAAGTTAATAAGTGTGTAATTAGCCCTGTTATTAACTATTTATTTGGCATCAAAAAAGTACTTAGCGAGTATTTCTTTTTGTTGACCAAATTGATCAGACACTCCAATTCCAATCCCAATTATTTCCCCTTGTGCCTGCGGCGGCTCAGCGTGCAGCGCTTTTTGTACTAACGCTAATGCAGGATTTTTCTCATTTGCAAGTAGGGTTAAATGCGGCTGAAAATTTTGAAATACATTAGGGCTGCCATAACGTTCAAAAGCCACAAGTTTATTAGGATAATGCTTTACCCAACTTGGCACTGGTGCTTGATGATCGCGAAGCGGCTCAAGCTTAAGGGTAACCTCATCTGCCAATCGTTGTAATTGATATGATTTTTCTAAGTTTATAAATGCCCAATTACTTGGTGATACACTAAATCCATTGGCTTTTATCTCAAACGACTGATGTTCTTTTACAATGCGCTCAACCATTTGCTTAATTTCGTTTTGTGCTTCAAGTGGGTAATCCGTTAAATACAAGGTGGCATGCACGGGTAACCCTTGTTGGTAAAACGTAGTAATTTGGTGCGTAGCCAATTCATCGCTGGTGTTAGCGACTAGCTCAACAATAGGCTTAGAAGGAATAGCAAATACGTTAATACTTATGCTTTTTGCATAACTGCTGGCAGAAGTAGCCAACAGAGTTAAAAAAGTAAAAGAGATAAATAGCCACGAAAAAGAGCTGTGTTGTTTAACCATAAGAGTGAGTCAATTTAGGTTTTTGGTTGGTGTATGGTAAGCGTAATTAAGCGTTCAGTAAATAAAGTATGGTAAGGAAACCTTAATTAATGCATCGCTAATTTTTTACTTTGTAGATAAAAGTACGTACAATTCGCCTCGTTTTTAGTGTGCTTTATACTAATTTCATCTGTCTTTAAAGCATCGGGTTCAAACGAGTATACGAAGTATTTATGCACCAAGTAGCTGATCTAATTTCTATTTTCGAACACACTTTTTACCAAAGCTATAACACGCGTTTGGTAAAAGGTGATCATGAGCCTATTTACATTCCCGCAAATGATACAACCCCGCATCATCAAATTGTGTTTGCTCATGGTTTTTATGCCAGTGCACTACATGAAATAGCTCATTGGTTAGTGGCAGGCTCGCAACGCCGTTTAAGTGAAGATTATGGTTATTGGTATTGCCCTGATGGGCGCGATGCTACACAGCAAGCGGAGTTTGAATCAGTAGAGGTAAAACCTCAAGCAATAGAGTGGGCATTGAGTGTGGCTGCTGGGTTTGATTTTAACGTATCGGTAGATAATTTAAATGGTGAGCAAACTTGTCGATTTGCGTTTCAATCACGTGTTCATGCAAAGTTATTAGAGTTGTTGCAAAACGGGTTTAACCCGCGAACAACCTTATTATTAAAAGCACTGTGTAAATTTTATAACACCACGTGGCCATTACATGCTGCGCAGTTTTCATGGCATTCTCCCGAGGAGTTAAAAGATGCAGTTTAAGTTAGGATTGATTGTAAACCCGGTCGCAGGGCTCGGTGGTACTGTGGCGCTTAAGGGCAGTGACGGTGAAGATACCGCAGCTAAAGCCATTGCATTAGGTGCAGAGCCTAAGTCAAATAGCCGCACTAAAGCTGCACTTGAAGTGCTTGTACCTCATCAATCAAACATTACTATTTATACTGTTAATGATGAAATGGGGGAGCAAACAGCAAAAGCGTTGGGCTTTAATACGCAAGTGGTTTATCAAAGTAACTCACCCACAACCAGTGATGATACCGAAGCTGCAGCTCGTTTATTACAGCAACAAGGTGTTGATTTAATCTTATTTGCTGGTGGCGACGGAACGGCGCGCAACATTTGCCATGCTGTAGAAGACTCGGTACCCGTGTTGGGCATTCCTGCTGGGTGTAAAATTCATTCCGGCGTGTATGCCATAACGCCAAAAGCCGCAGGCCGTGTAGTTGAAATGCTGGTTAAAGGTGAGCTGGTAACATTAAGCGATGCAGATGTGATGGACATTGATGAAGTGGCTTTTCGCCAAGGAACAGTAAAAGCAAAACGTTATGGTGAAATGCAAGTACCCAGTGAAGTGCGCTATGTGCAAGCGGTAAAAAATGGCGGTAAAGAAACTGACGAGCTGGTGCTAGCAGATATTGCTGCTTATGTCGTTAGTGGAATGGATGCCGATACCCTCTATATCATGGGTAGTGGCTCAACGGTCGGCGCAGTGATGGAAGAGATGGGGCTTGAAAACACCTTACTCGGTGTTGATTTAGTTGAAGATCAAGCTTTAGTAGGGCAAGACCTAACAGCACAGCAGCTTCTTGAACTTACCAAAGAACGTGAAACAAAGTTAGTGATCACCCTAATTGGCGGGCAAGGGCATATTTTTGGTCGAGGCAATCAACAACTCAGCCCTGCGTTAATTAAATCGATAGGGCGCGATAATATTATTGTGGTGGCTACTAAAACAAAATTACAGGCTTTAAGTGGCCGACCGCTGATTTGTGATACCGGTGATAGCAAATTAGATGATGAATTAAGCGGTTATATACGTGTAACCAGTGGGTTTAACGACCATATTATGTATGCAGTAGGTCATCAAGATGGGCTGCACCCAGAGGAGAAGTAACACATGAGTTTAGTAAATTACATAGATGCTGCGCAGCAATATTTTGATGATTTAGTGATAAAAGCAACCGATGACGAGTTATTTGCCGGCGGTTATTTACGCGGCCACTTTGATTTAGCCGTAGGTTATGCACAAGTTGAAGAATTAAATCTAGAAATTGCAGAACTAAACGACACGGTTGAAAAAAGCTTAGTAAAAGCTTATCGCAATGGCGAACTTAATGAAGATGATAAAGCACTCGTAGTAAGAATATGGGATGAAGTAAAAGCACTCGCATAAGCTTTTTTTATTCATTAAAAATAGCGCGGCTACTGAGCCGCGTTTTTTTGTGCCTAAAAAAGAACTTGTTTATTCAGTTAAAATTTACCTCATTACTTAGATACGCTAAAGTAGCATAGTCTAAATTCTAGGGAACAAGTGAAATGAATAACAATAATGATGCGACAATGCCAACTGGCATAGTTGCGCGATTTTTAAATTTTGTTGAGCGGGTAGGTAACAAGCTTCCTGATCCAGCAATTATCTTTTTGTTTGCCATGTTATTAATCTGGTTTTTGTCTTGGTGGTTTTCAAGCGTCACATTTGATGCAATAGACCCTCGTACTGGCGAAGCCATTATCATTAATAACATGCTTGCCAGCGATTCGTTGGCCACTTTTTTATCTTCTATGGTAAAAACATTCACCGGTTTTGCGCCACTGGGTGTAGTACTGGTTGCTATGCTAGGTGTAGGCGTTGCAGAGCATTCGGGCTTTATTAATACCGGCCTTAAATTAATGCTCAAAGTAACGCCTAGAAAATTACTAACACCCTCAATTATTTTAGTGGCTATTGTGAGCCATACGGCTACCGATGCAGGGTATGTGCTGGTTATTCCACTTGCTGGGGTAATATTTTTTGCAGCAGGTCGTCATCCGCTTGCCGGTATTGCAGCGGCATTTGCCGGGGTAAGTGGTGGCTTTGGTGCTAACTTTATTCCATCTGGGATTGACCCATTACTGCAAAGCTTTACGCAAAGTGCAGCACAAATTATTAATCCAACAATGAGCATTAACCCGCTTAATAACTGGGGCTTTGCTTCAGCATCAAGCTTATTTATTGTGATATTAGGTTGGTATATCACCGATAAAATTATTGAACCACGTTTAAAAAATTCACCAGTTGATGGCGAAACTCAAGACCTACCAGCATTTGAAGATGCGCGTAGCGACGAAAAGCGCGCCTTTTTTATTGCAAGTAGCGTAATGATTGCAGGTATTGCATTATTAGCGTATGTATCTGCACCCGCTGATTCAGCGATGCGCAGCAGCGATGGCTCGTTAACAAACTTTAGTTCACCACTAATGCAGTCAATAGTGCCGCTGATCTTCTTACTGTTTTGGATCCCAGGCGCAGTATATGGTTTTACCGTAGGCACCTTTAAAAGCTCTAAAGACATGATAGATGCGATGAGCAAAGCCATGAATGGTATGGCGTATTACATTGTTATGGCATTCTTTTGTTCATTATTTATTGCTGCATTTAGTAAATCAAACCTAGGTGCCTTACTGGCAATTGAAGGGGCTCAAGTATTAAAAGCAATGGAGTTACCAAGCTCTGTGACGGTTGTGGGCATTATTTTCCTAACCGGTTTTGTAAACTTATTTGTTGGTTCAAGCTCGGCTAAGTGGGCACTATTAGGTCCGGTATTTGTGCCTATGCTAATGCAACTCGGTATTTCGCCAGACTTAACGCAAGCGGCGTACCGTGTGGGAGATTCTAGCTCTAATATTATCACCCCGCTCATGCCATACTTCCCGCTAGTGGTAGTGTACTGCCAAAAATACGTTAAAGGCACAGGCATAGGTACGCTTATCGCGATGATGCTGCCGTATTCAATCGCCTTTATGATTGGCTGGAGTATCTTCTTGCTAGGCTACTGGGCACTCGGTATCCCATTAGGACTTGATGCCAGCTACGTGTATCCAGCAGTGGCGCCTTAATTAAACCTTGATTCATAAACCTCACTCACTCGAGTGAGGTTTATATAGTAAGTGTATGTTACCTTTCTAAATCTCTCACTATATAGCCAAATAAACTGGCCTCACCAAAAATATAAACATAATCGTTTTTGTTATTCATTATTGTAGACTTATCGTCGTACCACCTAAAATCATGAGTTTCGTTTGTTTTAGGATCTTTAAAATATAAACGAGTACAATTATCTTCATAATCAGAACCACACTTTTGTACATCAGTTAGGATATATTCCTTATACCAATAGTCGCCTTGCGTGTAGTAAGCCCATAATTTAATGGGGGCAGAGAATAAAAAATAGAGACTTGCATAGATTAACAAAGGGATTAATGGGTACGCGAATATTAATGATAATTTCGTGTTTGTATCTGAAAAACTATATTTAAGATGCTCCCTGTATTTACTGCAGCGTCTATATTTATTGAATACAAGTATATTTAAATAGATGAATGATGCGCCACAAATAATAGGGAATGCTATAAAGAAAATAACTTCGTATATTTCATTTGTGATAAATGGTGGATCTGTAAAGTCCATTAAGATAGGAATAATGATGCATAATAAAATAGGTAACATTATTACTACAAAGAGTAAGTTGTCGTAATTTCTTTTCAATTTTTAATTCGTCCGTGAATTATAGCCTTTGCTTAGTTTACATAAATTTTATTGTTTTAAAAATCAAAGAAAACATGTTTATACACATTAAGTAATCTGAGTTTTGGACAATAAAGCTATCTTAAGCAGCTTTTTCAACGCTAATTGCGTTGAATTTACTTACACTAGGCTAGTAATTGACGCGTAATTTCGCCTTGTTTTCACTGCAATCTCTGGTTAGAGAAAACAAACAAAATATTTTTAATTCAATATTTTAGTTAAGTACCTAATACAGGCTTGCGGCTTCAAGTTACGGAATTTAAGCTGACCTGATACCTGAATTCCAGACACAAAAAAACCCTGGCACTTTCGTGGCAAGGTTTTTTTACTAAAGAGTCGTTGCTTACTTAGCGGTAAAGCTAACTGGGCGACGTTCTTTACGAGGGCCGCTACGCTTATCAGGGCGTTGGCCATCTTTATTAAAGCTACGCTTCTTGTCACCAGCAGGGCGTTCAGAACGCTCGCCGCGTGGCTCAGAAGGGCCTTGATCTTGTGTTAATGTCATACCCATTGGGCGTTTACAAATAAACACTTTTTGGAAGTGATCAAGTACATCTTTAGGCATGTTTTGCGGTAATTGTACCGTACTGTGACTGTCGTGAAGACGAATGTCACCAATAAACTTGCTTGAAATGTCTGCTTCGTTAGCAATTGCACCAACAATGTTCTTAACCTGAACACCATGCTCACGACCTACTTCGATACGGTACGTATCCATAGGACCTGCATCACGGCTATTACGCTCGCGAGGTTTACGCTCAGCGCGCTCACCGCCACGTTCGTTACGACGACCACGGTCACCACGATCATTACGGTCGTTGCGAGGGTTGCGTTCGTTACGTTCACGCGGTTGAATCTTAACTTCTTCAACTTTAATTGGTGATTGTTGCTGTGCTAAACACAGTAATGCACCCGCTAAGTCTTCAGGAGCAAGCTCAAGTTTTTGTGCCATGTTGGCAGCCACTTCGTTGAAGAAAGTAATATCTTTGTTTTCAAGTGCAAGCGTAAGCTTTTCTTGAAGCGCATTAATACGTTTCTCTTCAACAACTTTAGCTGTTGGTAATTCAACTTGTGCGATTTCAGATTTAGTATGACGAATGATATTTTTAAGTAAATAACGCTCGTTATGCTTAACGAAAAGAATCGCTTTACCAGTACGACCAGCACGACCTGTACGACCGATACGGTGAACGTAGGCTTCAGAATCTTGTGGAATGTCGTAGTTGATAACTAAGCTTAAACGGTCTACATCAAGACCACGTGCCGCTACGTCTGTTGCAATAACAACGTTTAGCATGCCGCTTTTTAAACGATCAACTGTGCGCTCACGCGCTTGCTGGTTCATGTCACCGTTAAGTGGAGCAGCAGAGAAACCTTCGCGCTCTAATAACTCAGCTAGTTGAACTGTATCGTTACGTGTACGTACGAAAACAATAGCACCTTCATATTGTTCTGCTTCTAAGAAACGAACAATGGCTTTGTTTTTATGTACGTGTGCATTCCAAAACACTTGCTCTACTGACGATACAGTTGAGTTGCGTGCAGAAATATGAACCTGTTCAGGATTGTTCATATATTTGCTGCTGATGTTTTGAATTTGCTTAGGCATAGTCGCAGAGAAAAGACATGTTTGCTTTTCACGCGGCGTTTTTTCCATGATGTTTTCAACATCATCGATAAAGCCCATACGTAGCATTTCATCGGCTTCATCAAGTACAAGTGCTTGTAAAGCATCAAACTTGATAGTGCCACGGTTTATGTGATCGATTAAACGACCCGGTGTAGCAACAATAATCTGTGCGCCACGACGAAGTGCGCTCAACTGGATGCTGTAGCTCTGGCCACCATATAGTGCCAGTACTTCAACACCACGAGTGTGTTTTGCATATTGTTCAAATGCCTCAGCTACTTGGATCGCAAGCTCACGGGTTGGTGTGAGTACAAGGATCTGTGGCTGTTTCACAGACGGGTCAATATTATTTAGTAATGGCAGTGCAAATGCTGCTGTTTTACCTGTACCCGTTTGTGCTAGTCCCAGTACGTCCTTTCTTTCTAGCAATAACGGTATACATTGAGCTTGGATTTCAGATGGTGTCTTGTAACCCAACTCTTCAACTGCCTTTAAAATTGCAGGAGAAAGATTTAGAGATTCAAACGTGACTGGTTCTGACATTAATACGCCTCAACGAATTTAAAGAGGCGCGCATTGTATAGGAAATACGAGGCAAATGCTTGTATAAATTACAACTAATTTATATGTGTTTGATGTTGGTCGAAATTTAACCAGCTCAAGTTGTGCGTTAATTAAGCTGGTTAACAATATACCTACAAATTTACTGGTAAAGGCCTAGGTTTTCTTTGGCGTAGGCTTCAAATTCAGTAAAACCACCAATGTGTGTTTGGTCTACAAAAATTTGTGGCACAGTCGGGCATGGCTTGCCTGCAGACTTTTCTAAATCTTCTTTACTGATACCTTCTTTGATGATGTCGATGTAGCGGTATTTAAAATCATCGCGGTCATTAGCAAGTTGCTCTGCAACATCTTTAGCGCGAACACAAAAAGGGCAGCCTTCACGGCCAAAAATTACTGTTAACATAACGCTCTCCTCAAATTAGTTGACCCTAGTGTAACTAATTTCATTATTTATTACAGTGCAAAAAAACGATTATTGTGTTCGCTTTTTTTAGGGCCTGTAAAAAAATAAAAAATATTTTATAAAAAAATCTTGAAATAAAATTTTCCGCCCATAAATAGTTATTTGAGGACGCCTGATGGGTCTTCATTTAAACAGAACTATTTGAAAATTATATTATTAATTAAATTTTGCCGTTACTTGTTCAAACGAAAAGTGGCAGCAATATATCGCTTAAATATGAGGATATTATTATGCGTACAGTAGATTTATCACCCCTATACCGTTCATTCATTGGTTTCGATCACTTAGCATCATTAATGGATGCCGCTGCGCGAACTGACAAGCAGCCAAGTTTTCCTCCATACAACATCGAAGCGCTTGATAAAGACAAATACCGTATCACTATGGCAGTTGCTGGATTTAGTGAAGACGAGTTAAGCCTACAATCTGAAAACAACACTTTAGTTGTATCAGGCACTAAAGCAGGTAAAGATCAAAACGATGAGCGCAAATTCATTCATCAAGGCATTGCCGAGCGCAACTTTGAGCGTAAGTTCCAGTTAGGTGACCACGTTAAAGTACTTGGCGCAGACCTAGCCAACGGCTTACTAAGCATCGACCTTGAACGTGAGATCCCAGAAGCGCTGAAGCCGCGTAAAATTGAAATTGGCTCAGGCAATATGCTCGAAAGCAAATAGCTAAGCTAGCACACGTATTTTCCCTGTGAAAAGCCGCCATTTGGCGGCTTTTTGCGTTGTTAGTCTTTTAAATCTATTTGCATTTGTTTTAAAGCGTTAATTTTATCTATCGCAACTTGCAGTTGTTCTTGTGAAAGCTTTTTTTGTCGGCCTTTAGCAAGTAAGTCTTCAAGCTTTAATATTTTGGCTTTTGCAGCAATAACAAAATGTTGTTCTAGCTGTCTTTGCTGTTCAAGATGGAAATCTTGATATGCTTGGTGATTATTTAAATCACCACTGTACTGAGCAATTGGCTGAGTATTTTTTACTATGTTGGGTAAATAGGCCACAGAGGTTATAGTTGGTAAGGGCTGAGGGCTAGTATTACTAATTGTAGCCGTTTTCAATTGCGTGCTTTCTAATTCTTGGGTCATGTCAGCAGCAGTAAGCTCAAGGGACGTTATTTGCTTGACACTTTTAGCTTGGTTAAGACCATCAATATTCTCTATTGTTGGTTTATTAGTATATTGAGTAAAAAGAGTGTAAATACCAATACAAGCTAAAACAATGACAGAAACGAAAATTTTTTTGCTCATAAAATTACTCCCGTCTTATTTTGCCACTTGAGCCAAGTATCCTCATACTGTTGTGCCGCTTTTTGTTTTGCGATGGCCTTTGTTGCTTGGTATCGAACGGTTTCATCTTCTGGCGAAAAGTAATCAAACTGATGCTCATAACTGTGTACCACCACCCATTCACCACTAGGTGTACGTATAACAGCAGAAATGGTGTTTTCTTTAGTTGTGAACGCAAGTTGTACAACCCAACTACTTTTGTTTTTGCGGTTTAATTCATTATTGTATTGAGCATATATATCTTGTTTTCCTGATATTACTAATGCTTGTTCAAGTGATTTGTTATCCGCCAACGTGCGAAAGTCTACAGCATTGGTTCGACTAGCAAATTGGGCTCCGTGGGCTTTTACCTGGCTTAAAAATTTAAACTGCGATTTATTTGCTTGATAAAACGCTTTAATTTCGCTTTTGTTTACTTGTTTCTCTAGCTTTTCAAGAACGGGGCTCTGCATATGCATCATTGTATTTATGCCTAGCCAGCTTTGAATGGAGGGGCGCAAAATGTCTCCTTTAGCTATTTCATACAGATGTTCAATATCAATATTCTGTTTTGCCAAAATCGGTTTGGCTTTTGAAAACGCTATATTGAATTGCCGTTTTTTTATTAATTCTCTTTTGAATAGCTCACTATCTCCTCTATGGAGTTTAAAACGTACCTGCATTGATAGTGCATCGATAAATTCATATAAATTAATAGAGTTATACAAAATAGGGGTTAAATCGATCTGCTGCATTTTTTTAATCAAATTTTGCACATATTGACCATTTTTAGGGTAGGGCCCTAATGTGTGTTTAAGCCATTGACTATCATAAGTGTCAAGCTTTACCTGACTTGACTGTACCTTTATAGCTAACTGCGAATCGAACAGATTTTTTAAGTAACGTTCAACATGGTATTGAGTACTAAAACCAACGGCAGATTGTCGTTTTATTATCGCAGGTATTTTTAGGGTTGCTTGTTGTAATAAAAACTGATTCTCATACAGACGAGTTCTAACTTCATTGATTGTAATTTCAGGTTTGTGCTTTAAATAAGCACGATGCATAAAATTAACTTCATCACTACTGTATTGTGTAAATGAGGCCATTACTAGGGAATGGTAAAAAGCCCCTAGTAATGTAATCACTAAAATAGCCATTTTTTTCATTAGCGAGCAACCATGGCGTGGTTTAATAAGTGCACCACCATTGCTATTGCATGGGGCACTACTTGCTTAGCTATATTAAGGCGATCAAAATGATCTTCTGAGTTGAGTACAATCCCACCTTGTGCATAAGAAAATGAACCGCCTTGAGTTAATAATGGGCGAACATCTTGGCTATTTTTATCTAAAGGCGAGAACGTTTGCATTGCTTGAGTAACGAGTGATAAATCGTTGAGCTGCTCTTGATCATAGTAATCTTTTACCCAACTTTCCCAGCTAGAGTGGTTAAGGTCTGATGTGGTCCATGTGTGGTGAGGTTGTAATAAATCAGTAGTATGAAATACAAACCCTAATACTTGAGGATTTCCGCTTTGTAAGTAACTTTGATACCAATATTGGCCTAAATTATCGATAGGTTGAAATGGCATTTCTTCAAAGTCATCGTACATAGAATAGGTTGAGTTGCTATCGATTCTGTAGTGAGATTCTGTTACACCATAACTGTTATATTTTGAAGAGTCGGCATTGAACCAACCTGTTTCCCCCCCTTTACCATCATCAAGATAGTCACCTTTAAGCCAAGCAGATGCAAGATTATCAATAGTGCCCCAAACGGTGAGCTTCTCATAATTATAACCACCAAAATCGTTTCCATGTTGGTCTGCACCTTGGGTATGATTTTGAAAATGCCAATAGCTTGTATATTTAACTATACTTTGCGCTGCTCCCCATACTGGCGCTTGAACACATGAACCTGTAATAGCACCACAGAAAAAGGTGTCTTCAAAGTCATCTACATCATAAGCAGCTTGTCCCAGCAGCTCGGCTAATTCAGAGATTGTCAGATTGTTTTGTGCAGCGTACTGACGTAGGGCAACATATTCGGTGCTGGCTGGGTGTTGCTGCATATAATTTACGGCATCTAGAACAATACGTTTGTGAGTTTCTTGACTAAAAGCTTGAGCTTGGCTTGTACCGAGTAATAAAAGTGTCGCTGCAATTAATTGTTTTTTCATTTTATTCTCATCATAGTTTGGAGTAAGAGGTGCTATTAAAAAATAAGCTCATTACACTGACATGACAAATAAATTAAACATTTAATTAACAATATTACCTGATTTTGGTACTTTAATATTAACTATCAAGGATACTGCCGCCAATTGACGGCATTTATATTTATAGCTTTTCAATATTATTTAAATAGTTGTTAGCTTGCTCTAAGGTTGCTTGGCGCAATGATTCATCTTGTTTATCCCAATTACGATAAACCATGCCTATTCGCGGGTTTTTCTCAAGTCGTTCTCGGTGTTTTTGCATAAACTGCCAGTAGAGGCTGTTTAGCGGACACGCGTCTTTACCCACTTTTTCTTTTACTTTGTATTGGCAGCTTTTACAGTAGTCGCTCATTTTATTTATATAGTTGCCGCTAGCCGCATAAGGCTTAGTGGCTATGATGCCATCGTCAGCAAACTGGCTCATCCCTCGGGCGTTAGGCATTTCTACCCATTCAATTGCATCGATATAAACACCTAAATACCATTCATCCACTTCATCGGGACTGATGGCGGTTAATAAACAAAAATTGCCTATTACCATTAAGCGCTGAATATGATGGGCATACGCGCTGTCTAAGCTTTGTGTTAATGAGTGGCTTAAGCAATTCATTTTTGTTTTACCATTCCAAAAATAACTCGGCAGTACACGAGTTGCATTAAGCTGGTTTTTGTTGGCGTAATCGGGCATGTTTTTCCAATACACGCCACGCACATATTCGCGCCAACCCAGAACTTGGCGAATAAAGCCTTCAACCTGAGAAATAGATATTTCATCTTGACGTTGGTGGAACTCTTTAACCACGCGGTCGATAACATAGCGAGGGTGTAAAATTTTGGCATTTAACGCAAACGATAACCGGCTGTGATAAAAGGTATCTTTATCAGGACATTGATCTGTCATCGCATCTTGAAACTGACCAAATCGAGGTAGTAAATGCGCACAAAAATGATCAAGCGCACTTATTGCTTGCTTACGGGTTGTTGGCCAGCTTAACTGAGTTTCTATTTGTCCAAAATATTCTACGTTATGCGAATCTAAGCGCTCAATAATGGCACTCACGTCATTTTTAAATAATTTAGGCCCAGGAATATCGGCTAAATCACTTTTTGAAAACTTATTACGGTTATTGGCATCAAAGTTCCATTGCCCACCGGCAGGTTTGTCATCTTCCATTAAAATATCAAACTGCTTACGCATTGCCCGATAAAAATGCTCCATGGTGACGTGTTTATCTTTTTTAAAGCGTTTATCTATGTCGTTAAATGCTAATAAAAAATGCTCGCTGTCACAGGCATTCACCGTTAACTCGCTATTAGTCGCGAATTCGTGAAGCTGTGTTTTTAAACGGTACTCATCTGGGTATTGATATTCAATAGATGTACATTCATGCTGCTTGGCTAAACGCTTTAAAAGAGCGGGTAAGTCATCATCGTCTTTGGTGTCATCTAGCGTGAGATGTAAAACATTGAAGCCAGCATCTTTTAATGCATTAGCGAAGTTTTCCATGGCTTTAAAAAAGGCTGATATTTTTTGCACATGGTGTTTTACATAGTGTGCTTCTTGCATAAGCTCAGCAATAACAAATACTGTGTCGTCTGATTTGTCTTTAAACCACGAATGAGCAGGATTGAGCTGATCACCTAAAATCAATCTTAGTGTGTTGTATTTTTTCATAATTAGCCAAAATTTATTTTTATACGCTGTATTTGAAAAAGCGATCGATTTCTACATGTCGTTTTAATCATAGAGCAAAGCAATAAACAGCATTGCTTTTTTTATCAACTTATTAGTTATTATGGTTGCTAATTTAGCGGCACATCCTTATAATAGCGGCCATTGTTTAGTAGGTTATAAAATTTACTAACAGCGATATTAAGTTATTAACTTTTTATCTATTGGCGCGGGATGGAGCAGTCTGGTAGCTCGTCGGGCTCATAACCCGAAGGTCGTTGGTTCAAATCCGGCTCCCGCAACCAATCTTAATAGTAGGTTTAAACTTACTACTTTATATCGCGCATTCTAAGTAATGCGCGTTTTGCGTTTAAGCTAATGAAGTTTAATTTGGTCAGGGTACTGACTCGCAACCAAGCTTGGCCCTAGGCCACACAGTTTTGCGTTTTTTGGTGTGACGCCCCGCTTGGTTCGGGGCGTTGTTGTATCTGCACCGTTTGATTTAATGTTTATCGATTAAATCAAAATTTAAACTCAGTATTTTAGGGCTATAAGCCCTTTTTTTGTTTGTATGGAGGATTTTCGTGACAAAACTTGAACAAGATTTAGTAACCATGTTAACGCCTGCGGTAGAAATGCTAGGCTTTGAATTACATGGTCTTGAGTTTGTACAAGCGGGTCGCCATTCTACCTTAAGAGTATACATTGCTCACGAGGATGGAATTTCAGTTGACAACTGCGCAGATGCCAGTCGTCAAATTAGTGCGATTTTAGACGTCGAAGACCCGATTACAAACGAATATGATTTGGAAGTGTCGTCTCCTGGTGTTGATCGTCCATTATTCAAACAAGATCACTACGAGCAGGCGCAAGGAGAGGAAGTACGCGTGCGTACTAAGCTTCCACAAGACGGTCGCCGTAATTTTAAAGGCGACTTAATAGCAGTTAGCAGCGATATGATCACATTATCTAGCGATGATGCAGAGCATTTAATCATGCTTAGTAACATTGAACGTGCGAACATAATCGCAAAGTTTTAATTCGAGTGCGAAGGAATAGGGCAAGCGAGGCATTACCCATGGCAAAAGAGATATTATTGGTTGCTGAAGCCGTTTCCAATGAGAAAGCGGTTCCAAAAGAAAAGATTTTTGAAGCTCTAGAGTTCGCATTAGCGACAGCGACAAAGAAAAAGCATGATGGTGAAATTGATGTACGTGTTGCAATTGACCGTAAAACTGGCGATTACGATACATTCCGTCGCTGGCAAATAGCTGAAGTATTAGAAGATGGTTCTTTAGAGAATCCATACAGCGAAATCACGTTAGAAGCTGCTCAAGTTGAAGAACCAGACTTGAAAATGGGCGACTACGTAGAAGAGCAGATTGAATCAATTAAATTTGACCGCATAACAACACAAATGGCTAAGCAAGTAATCGTACAAAAAGTACGTGAAGCAGAGCGTGCCTTAGTGGTTGAAGCGTACAAAGATCAGCAAGGCGAGCTAGTAACGGGTGTTGTTAAAAAAGCAACGCGTGATGCAATCGTACTTGATTTAGGTAATAACGCAGAAGCGGTTATTTACCGTGACGACATGCTGCCACGTGAAAACTTCCGCCCAGGCGATCGTATTCGTGGTCTTCTATATGAAGTTAAACCAGAAGCACGTGGTGCACAGTTATTTGTAACCCGTTCTAAACCAGAAATGCTGATGGAATTATTCCGCATTGAGGTGCCAGAAATTGGCGAAGAGATGATTGAATTACGTGCCGCAGCTCGTGATCCAGGTTCACGCGCTAAAATCGCAGTTAAGTCTAATGATAAGCGTATAGACCCTGTAGGTGCGTGTGTTGGTATGCGTGGCGCACGTGTTCAAGCGGTATCGTCAGAACTTGGCGGTGAGCGTGTTGATATCGTACTTTACGATGACAACCCAGCACAGTTTGTTATTAACGCAATGGCACCAGCAGAAGTGGCTTCAATCGTAATGGATGAAGACACTCACTCAATGGATATTGCTGTTGAAGCTGATAACTTAGCACAAGCTATTGGTCGTAATGGTCAAAACGTACGTTTAGCAAGCCAGTTAACTGGCTGGGAATTAAACGTAATGACCGTTGATGAAATGCGCGCTAAGAACGAAGCTGAGTCAGATAAGTTAATTAACTTATTTACTGAAAACTTAGATATTGATGACGAGTTTGCGTCATTACTTATCAACGAAGGTTTCTCAACACTTGAAGAAGTTGCGTATGTACCTGCTTCTGAGTTTTTAGAAATCGACGGCTTAGATGAAGAAACAGTGGACGTATTACGTTCACGTGCAAAAGATGCATTAACAACGAAAGCCCTTAAAACGGAAGAAAGCTTAGAAGGCGCTGAGCCTGCTGAAGACTTACTTGCGCTTGAAGGCTTAGAGCGTCATTTAGCATTTGTTATGGCAAGCAAGGGTGTAGTAACACTTGAAGACTTAGCTGAGCAAGGCATTGATGAGCTTGTAGATATTACAGAGCTATCTGCAGAGAAAGCGGGCGAGCTAATTATGGCTGCACGTAATATTTGTTGGTTTGCAGACGAGTAATTTATTAACGGAGGTATTAGAGACTATGGCAGAAGTAAATGTTGAAAAACTAGCCGGTGATATAGGTACAACTGTTGATAAATTGCTACAGCAGTTTTCACAAGCCGGTATTACTAAACAAGCAGGCGATAATGTAACAGAAGCTGAAAAAGCAACGTTACTTGATCACCTAAGCAAGCAACATGGCGGTACTGGATCTGAAGGTCCAGCGCGTATGACATTGCAACGTAAGAGCAAAAGCACATTAAGTGTGACTGGCTCTACGGGTAAAGCAAAGGCTGTGCAAGTTGAAGTTCGCAAAACCCGCACTTACGTGAAAAAAAGTGCTGTTGAGCAAGAGCAAGAACAGCAACGTCTAGCCGCTGAAGAAAAAGCGCGTCTTGAAGAGCAGCAAAAAGCTGAACAAGAAGCCGCAGAATTGAAAGCGAAACAAGAGGCAGAACGTAAAGCGAAAGAAGACGCTGATCGTAAAGCCAAAGAAGAAGCTAAACGCAAAGCAGATGCTGAGCGTAAAGCGAAACAACAGCAGATGACCCCTGAGCAAAGTGCTAAGTCTGAGAAAGATCGCATCGAAGCTGAGCGTCTGCAAAAAGAAGCAGAAGAGGCCGCATTGAAGAAAGCTGAAGAAGAAGCGAAACGTCAAGCAGAAGAGGCAAGAAAGCTAGCTGAAGAGAATTCAGCACGCTGGAAGAAAGAAGAAGAAGAACGTAAGAAACGCGAAGAAACCGCGGATCACCACCTTACGACTTCAACTTACGCACGTGAAGCAGAAGATGTAGCAGATGCTCGCGAAGAGCAAGGCTCACGCCGTGCGAAGAAAAAGAAAAAAGCGCCAGCAAAAGATAAATTTGCAGCGTCTAAAGGTAAAAAAGGTAAGCTAAAAGCGCCAGCGTCATTACAGCACGGTTTCCAAAAACCAACGGCTGATGTTAAAAACGAAGTGCGTATTAGTGAAACAATTACAGTTGCTGAGCTTGCGTCACGCATGGCTGTTAAAGGCGCTGAAGTTGTAAAAACAATGATGAAAATGGGTGACATGGTTACGATTAACCAAGTTATTGACCAAGAAACTGCGCAACTTGTTGCAGAAGAAATGGGCCATAAAGTTATCATCGTTAAAGAAAACGAATTAGAGCAAACAGTACTTAACGACCGCCATGAAGATGGTAAGTCTGAGCCTCGCGCTCCAGTAGTAACTGTTATGGGTCACGTTGACCACGGTAAAACGTCAACGCTTGATTACATTCGTTCAGCTAAAGTTGCTTCAGGCGAAGCCGGTGGTATTACGCAGCACATTGGTGCATACCACGTTGAAACTAACGGCAACATGATCACTTTCCTAGATACTCCGGGTCACGCCGCATTTACATCTATGCGTGCTCGTGGTGCAAAAGCGACTGATATCGTAATCCTAGTAGTTGCAGCCGATGATGGTGTAATGCCACAAACTAAAGAAGCGGTACAGCATGCTCGCGCAGCTGGCGTTCCTTTAATCATTGCTGTTAACAAAATGGATAAAGAAGGCGCAGATCCAGACCGTGTTAAAAACGAGCTAGCTCAGCTAGACGTTATCCCAGAAGATTGGGGCGGTGATACGCAATACGTTCACATCTCAGCTAAAACAGGTCTTGGTATTGATGACCTTTTAGAAGCAGTATTAATGCAATCTGAGCTGTTAGAACTAAATGCACCTAGCGAAGGTATGGCTGCAGGTGTTGTTATTGAATCACGTCTTGATAAAGGCCGTGGTCCAGTAGCGTCTATTCTTGTTCAATCAGGTACGCTTAACCAAGGTGACATTGTATTATGTGGTCTTGAGTATGGCCGTGTTCGTGCAATGCGCGATGAAAACGGTAAAGACATTAAATCTGCGGGTCCTTCTATCCCTGTTGAGATTTTAGGTCTTTCTGGTATTCCAGCAGCGGGTGATGAAGCAACAGTAGTTAAAGACGAGCGTAAAGCACGTGAAGTTGCACTTTATCGTCAAGGTAAATTCCGCGATGTTAAATTAGCGCGTCAGCAAAAAGCGAAGCTTGAAAACATGTTTACTAACATGACTGAAGGCGACGTGTCTGAAGTTAACGTAGTACTTAAAGCAGACGTTCAAGGTTCAATTGAAGCAATTTCAGACTCACTAACTAAACTTTCTACTGATGAAGTAAAAGTGAAGATTGTTGGTTCTGGTGTTGGTGGTATCACTGAAACAGATGCAACTCTTGCTGCAGCGTCTAACGCAATCGTAGTTGGCTTTAACGTTCGTGCCGATGCATCAGCGCGTAAAGTGATTGACTCTGAAAACTTAGACCTTCGTTACTACAGCGTAATTTACGCACTTATCGAAGAAGTTAAGCAAGCCATGTCTGGTATGCTTGCTCCTGAGTTTAAACAAGAGATCATTGGTCTTGCTGAAGTACGTGATGTATTTAAGTCTCCAAAAATTGGCGCAATTGCTGGTTGTATGGTTACTGAAGGTACTATCAAACGTAGCGCACCAATTCGTGTACTTCGTGATAACGTGGTTATTTACGAAGGTGAACTTGAGTCATTACGTCGCTTTAAAGATGACGTACAAGACGTTCGTAACGGCATGGAATGTGGTATCGGCGTTAAGAACTACAATGACGTTCGCGTTGGTGACCAAATCGAAGTATTTGAAACAGTTGAAGTACAACGTAGTCTTTAATTGTTGTTAGGTGGTGTTGGACATTCAAGGTCGTACCTCGATAGCCCAACATACCCTATGCTAAGATTTTAAATGGGGGCTCAGCCCCCATTTGTGTATCCATTATTTAGTTAACTTATTATTGTTTTTCAATAAGTTATAATTTTAGGAAAGTGAAATGAGAGAATTTTCTCGCACTGATCGTGTTGCTCAGCAAATTCAAAAAGAAATTGCTGTGATTCTACAACGCGAAATTAAAGATCCGCGCTTAGGCATGGTGACAGTGTCTGCGGTAGAAGTATCACGCGATTTATCTTATGCCAAAGTTTTTATCACGGTGTTTAACACTGAAGACGAAAATGCAGCAAAACAGAGTGCAAAAGTACTGAACGAAGCAACGGGCTATATCCGTTCGTTACTAGGTAAACGTATTCGCGCACGTATTATGCCAGAGCTTAAATTTGTGGTTGATAACTCATTAATGGAAGGGATGCGCATCTCTAACTTAGTGGACTCTATCATTCGTGAAGATAATGCTAAGCATGTTGATGATGAAACAGATAGCGAAGAAGGCACTAAAGACTAATGGCAAGACGCAGTAAAGGCCGTCCAGTTGATGGTATTTTGTTGTTAAACAAACCAGAAGGCATTTCATCAAACAAGGCATTACAGCAGGCTAAAGGTATTTATTTTGCGCAAAAAGCGGGGCACACAGGTGCGCTTGATCCGCTTGCGACCGGCATGCTGCCAATTTGTTTTGGTGAAGCGACTAAGTTTACCCAGTTTTTACTCGATACAGATAAAACCTATGTTGTTCGAGCTAAGCTAGGTGAACGTACTACCACATCAGACTCTGATGGCGAAGTGGTCGAAACTCGCGATGTGAATGTTACTTCCCAATTATTAAGCGAAGAGATTGCTAAATTTTTAGGTGAGTCAGACCAATATCCATCAATGTATTCAGCGCTTAAATATGAAGGTAAACCTTTATATAAATATGCGCGTGAAGGCATAGAAGTTCCTCGCAAATGTCGAAAAATTAACGTATTTAGCTTAACGCTTGATGAGTTTGATGAGCAAGCTAACGAGATACAAATGACTGCACATGTATCTAAAGGTACGTATATTCGTACTATCGTTGATGACTTAGGTGAAAACTTAGGCTGCGGCGCGCATGTGATTATGCTGCATCGTAGTGCTGTTGGGCATTACCCTGCAGATAAAATGGTCACACTTGAGCAGTTAGAAACGTTATTAAATCAAGCGAAAGAACAAGACGTTGCGCCTTCCACTTACCTTGACGAACTATTATTGCCAATGGATACTGCGTTAGTTGATTTACCCGTTGTGGAAATTACTAAAGAGCAGGGAGTGGCATTTAGCCATGGTCAAGCTGTGGTGTTGGGTAAAGCCCTGCCTGAAGGTGCAATAAAGGTACTGGCTGACGGAATATTTATTGGTACGGGCGAACGTAATCCTGATGGCCATTTAAAATCAAAGCGCGGCTTGTCTAATCAACAACCAGAGTAAAGTTTAACTTGTAGTTATGCTGATAATTGGTAGAATACGCCCGCTTAATCGTTTTGGCTGAATTAGTGATCGGCTAAAGCACCTATTAAATTTAACTTTTGGAGTTATTATGTCACTAAGCAATCAAGAAAAAATCGATATCATTGCTAAATTCGCACGCGCTGAAGGCGACACTGGTTCACCTGAAGTACAAGTAGCATTACTTACTTTTGATATCAACAAGCTTCAAGGTCACTTCGCTGATCACAAGCATGACTTCCACTCACGTCGTGGTCTGCTTCGTAAAGTAAGCACTCGCCGTAAACTGCTTGATTACCTTAAAGGTAAAGATATCTCGCGTTACACTGCGTTAATCAAAGAGCTTGGCCTACGTCGCTAAGAACTTGATTATCAAAAGGGGAGCTTTTTAGCTCCTTTTTTTGTGTCTAAATTTCCCCATACCCACTATCCACATCGATTAATCCCCTTGAAATATCAGCTAAAAGCCACATTGTAAGTAACAGCAAAGTACATAATTTAGCAACGCGTTTATCTCTGGACTAAGCTCGCAATTTTACCTGACTTTGTTATATACTATGGCGCGTAGATAAAAAGGTTTATTTACGGTTATTTACATCATTGCCAATTGTAGTACTTAATTGATTTCCAACTGAATACAATTATGTACTGTAATTGGTACTTTGATGAAAACTTAATTAATACTAAAAATACATTTAAGGAATATTTTAAGTGCAAGCAATTATAAAAGAATTTCAACTAGGTCAACACACAGTGACACTAGAAACAGGTGCTATCGCTCGTCAAGCTGATGGCGCAGTACTAGCAAGCATTGGCGATACGTCAGTACTAGTAACGGTTGTTGGTAAGCGTGAAGCTCAACCAGGTCAAGACTTCTTCCCACTAACAGTTAACTACCAAGAGCGTATGTACGCTGCTGGTCGTATCCCAGGTGGTTTCCTTAAGCGTGAAGGTCGTCCTAACGATGGCGAAACACTTATTGCACGTCTTATTGACCGTCCAATTCGTCCACTTTTCCCAAATGGTTTCGTAAACGAAGTACAAGTTATCGCGACTGTTGTTTCTGTAAACCCTGAAATCCAACCTGATATGGTTGCGATGATTGGTACATCAGCAGCACTTGCTATCTCTGGTATCCCGTTCAGCGGTCCAATTGGTGCATCACGTGTTGGTTACATTAACGGTGAATACGTACTTAACCCGACACTAAAAGAGCTTGAAGAGAGCCAACTTGACTTAGTTGTTGCTGGTACTGATAACGCAGTACTTATGGTTGAATCAGAAGCAGACGTACTTGCTGAAGACGTAATGCTAGGCGCGGTTGTATACGGCCATGAGCAATCACAGTCTATCATCAATGCAATTAACGAATTTAAAGCAGAAGCAGGCAAGCCTACTTGGGATTGGACTGCACCTGAGAAAAACGTTGCATTAGAAGAGAAAGTAGCAACTCTTGCTGCTGATAAAGTAGGCGAAGCTTACCGTATTACTGATAAAGTAGCGCGTAAAGAAGCATTAACTGCTGCAAAAGATGCGGTTGTTGAAGCACTAACAAGCGAACTTGCTGAAGGCGAAACGCTTGATAAGCAAGAAGTAGGTAAAGTATTCGGTTCACTTGAGAAGAAAATCGTTCGTGGCCGTATCGCTGCTGGCGAAAAACGTATCGATGGTCGTGAACCAGATATGATCCGTGCTCTAGATGTAATGACGGGCGTACTTCCACGTACTCACGGCTCTGCAATCTTCACACGTGGTGAAACGCAAGCATTAGTAACAGCAACACTTGGTACAGAACGTGATTCACAGTTAATCGACGATTTAACGGGCACGCACAAAAACCACTTTATGCTTAACTACAACTTCCCTCCGTTCTGTGTAGGTGAAACTGGTTTTGTTGGTTCTCCTAAGCGTCGTGAAATCGGCCACGGTAACCTAGCTAAGCGTGGTATCCAAGCTGTAATGCCAACATTAACTGAGTTCCCATATTCAATCCGTGTTGTATCTGAAATTACTGAATCAAATGGTTCATCTTCAATGGCATCAGTTTGTGGTACGTCTTTAGCGCTTATGAACGCAGGTGTTCCAATTAAAGCCTCAGTTGCGGGTATCGCAATGGGCTTAGTTAAAGAAGAAGAAAACTTTGTTGTTCTTTCAGATATCTTAGGTGATGAAGATCACTTAGGTGACATGGACTTTAAAGTAGCGGGTACAACTAACGGTATCACTGCACTGCAAATGGATATCAAAATTGAAGGTATTACTCAAGAAATCATGCAAATCGCGCTTAAACAAGCGAAAGCTGCACGTTTACACATTCTAAATGTAATGGACGAAGCGATTTCTGCACCTTCTGAAGAGCTGTCTATGTTTGCTCCGCGTATTTACACGATGCAAATCCCACAGAAGAAAATCGCAGAAGTTATCGGTAAAGGTGGCGCAACTATCCGTCAGCTTACTGAAGAAACGGGTACTACGATTGAAATCGGTGATGATGGCACAATCAAGATTGCTGCTACAGACGGTGAAAGTGCAGCAAATGCAATTAGCCGTATTGAGCAATTAACTGCTGAGCTTGAAGTAGGTACTATCTACGAAGGTAAAGTGGTACGTATCGTTGATTTCGGTGCGTTTGTAAACATTCTTCCTGGTAAAGATGGCTTAGTGCATATCTCACAAATCAGCACTGAGCGTGTTAACAACGTTGCTGATCACCTTAGCGAAGGTCAAGAAGTTAAAGTTAAAGTACTAGAAGTAGACCGTCAAGGCCGTGTACGTCTAAGTATTAAAGAAGCAATGGAATCAGCAGCACCTGCAGCTGACGAGTCTAAAGACGCGTAATTGCTAATCTTTCATCCAGATAATTACTGGATAGTATAAAAAGGGGCTGTTTAGCCCCTTTTTTTATGCTTTAATGTTAGCAACCTATTGTGTTCAAGACGTTAAGTAACATATAACAAGAATGAACCTTACAAGACAGCTTATGTCTTATCTATTTGCTACTTACCTCGGTATTAAGGAATTTAATGAGACTTAAACATTTAGCCTTGGCATCTTTTGCTATTTTGTCTTTAAGCGCTTGTCAGGCTACTACTAAACCCGCTGCTATTATTAATGTGCCATTTACTGCACCGCTTGCATCAGATTTTAGAAATGAAATTGCCATTGCACGTTTTTCAGAGCTATTAAACAGAGCAGACTTGAGTACAGAACAACAAGCAAAGCTCTATTATGACCGTGGAGTACTGTTTGATAGCTTAGGCATGACGACTTTATCGCGAATTGATTTTAACCGAGCGGTTAAACTTAAGCCTGATTTGGCTGAAGTCTATAACTTTTTGGGTATTCAGCATACCTTGATGCAGCAATACGAAAAAGCATACGAGTATTTTGATTCAGCCATAGAGTTAGACCAAGAACATGAATATGCGTATTTAAATCGTGGTATTGCTTTGTACTATGGTGATAGAGCCACGCTTGCAAAGGATGACTTTAAAACATTCTTGGAGCGCTCTCCTAACGACCCTTACCGTGTATTGTGGCTTTATTTAGCTCAAGCAGCACAAGATAAAACCGCGGCAATCGCTGCGTTAAAAGCCAATGCGGCGGCCCTTGATGAAAATGAATGGGCGTATCAGCTTATTGCTTTGTATGTGGGTGATTTGAGTGAAAAAGCATTTTTTTCAGGCATAGCCGATGGTGTAAGTTCACAACAAGAATACGCTCAGCGTTTATGTGAAGCTTATTTTTACTTAGCTAAACAGCACCAAGCCGCAGGTGAGCTCTCAATTGCCACAGATTACTTTAAATTGGCGCTAGCAACGAACGTACATGAATTTATAGAATATAAGTATGCGCGTTTAGAGCTTGAGTTGATGGCCAGTGAAAGCGCTGGCTAATTATTTAAAACTAAGTGCTTTATTACTGTGCGCTAGCGTTATTAGTGGCTCGAGTAATAAACAAAATAGCATTGGCTTTTGGCAAGTATTACATGCCAAGGCCAATGTGATTGACAGTTATTGGCAATTCCCTCGTTACTTTGCAAACCACATATTACAATTACCCACCACAGCCTTAGCAACCTTAGCTCGCAATAAAATAGCGTATGCTCAATATGGCTATGGGTTGTCATTATTAAGCAATAATCAAACTGAAACGGCTAAACTATTTTGGCAAGCAAGTTTGGATAAAATTACACGAGCACAGCAAAAAAAACTCGCCGACTCGTTATTTTCGCAACAGCGTTGGCAGGATTTAGCGCTATTAAAAAATCAAAATAAGCTTCCTAAAGGCGATACCTTTTATCATCTGCAATTACAGCAACAAGCACCCATAGAAACATTGAGTGCATCATTCATGGATAAGTTAGGGTTTTTACTTGCAAACGAGCAAGTTGAGATACAAAAGCAGTGTACATTTAATGTATTAATGTTGAGCGATCACCGTGATGGTTTATACAGGCTCAATCAATTTCGTAACGCGTACTTTCAAAACCCAGAGCCGAGTCTCAATACCTTTTGTTTTTCAAAACCAGTTTATGTGGGTAATGCAATTAGTTGCAATAGTACTGAATCCTCCCGTGCTGTGTGCAATTGGCAACAATCATCGCTTAAAAAGCGCCTTCCCACTGGGTTCGATTTTGCCGTTATGATGCCCAAACAAGGTACTGCCAGTGTAAAAAATGGTTTAATGCATATTAATTCACAGGCTAGCTACGCGGTTTTTTTGCATGAATTAATGCACTTTAATGGCTTTGAAGATGAGTACGCTTTACCAGCAAAAAAGCAAGCGTGGTTATGTCAGCTTGATGGGTTTGTTGCTCCTAACTTATTTATTGCAAAAAAATCAGATGCTCCCAAAGGGTGGCACAAAAGCCAAAGTTGCCAACAAGGTGGCACTGCTTATAAGCCCAGTGCACAGTGGTCAATTATGCAATATCAACAGTTAGGGCTATCAGCGCAATACCGTGTTTTGTGGCAGACCCATATAGCACTCAATGCTGATTTATTTGTACGATTTTAGTGGTTATAGACTCTGCCGTAAACTGTTTAAAAGCTAAGCTTGTTTTACTTCAGTTCATGAATTTATAGGCATTTTTGTTTGATTATTATCCCGCTAGCGGCGCTTTCTATAGACAAAAACTGCGTTTATCAGTATAACTGTACGTATTAATGTTGTTAAAAAACAGACATAAAACGTATACCCAAGTCACTTTGGTATTTAATAATAACAAGTAGCGAATTGATAAACTTTATGATTCAAAAAGGCCCTTCATTATGACTTTGCTCTGGATACCCCTGTTATCCTTATTAGGCAGTGTTATTTCTGCATGCACCGGCAAACTTTCTCGAAATCAGGCAACGAGCCTAACGGCTATTGCGCCATTAGCCGCGCTTGCAATTACACTTTATCATGCGCCTGCGGTTCTCGCGGGAGAAACCATTCGTTTTAGCGCACAGTGGATACCAGCCTTAGGGTTAGATATTTCCTTACGCTTAGATGGTTTGAGTTTACTGTTTTTATTTATGATTTTAGGAATAGGGCTGCTGGTTATTTTGTATGCCCGTTATTACCTAAGTCAAAATGATTCGCTGCCAAAGCTATTTAGCTACTTAATGTTATTTATGACCGCCATGCTGGGCATTGTTATGTCAAACAATGTGATTCAGTTATGGGTATTTTGGGAGCTAACCAGTATTAGCTCGTTCTTGTTGATCAGTTACTGGTGGCACAAATCAGAGGCGCGCAAGGGGGCGCGCATGGCATTAGCAGTAACCGGCGCAGGTGGTTTAGCCTTGCTGGGTGGTTTAATGTTGTTAGGCGATATTGTTGGAAGTTACGACTTAGACACCATTTTAGCTAGCAAAGCGATTATTCAATCTCACGACTTATATGAATTAGCACTGGTATTAGTTTTACTGGGTGCTTTTACTAAATCTGCACAATTTCCGTTTCATTTTTGGTTACCGCACGCTATGGCTGCACCTACGCCGGTAAGTGCGTATTTACACTCTGCCACCATGGTAAAAGCAGGTATCTTTTTACTTGCGCGTTTTTATCCCGCATTAGCGGGTACCGATACTTGGTTTTTATTAGTCGGTTTGACCGGTTTAACCACGTTATTATTTGGCGCTTATATCGCGTTATTCAAACATGATTTAAAAGGCTTGTTAGCCTATTCAACGATTAGTCATTTGGGTTTAATTACATTATTACTTGGTCTGGATACACAGCTTGCAACCGTTGCCGCTATTTTTCATATTATTAACCACGCGACGTTTAAAGCGTCGTTATTTATGGCAACCGGCATTATTGATCATGAAACCGGGACTCGTGATATGCGCAAACTCAATGGCATGTGGCGCTACTTACCTTATACGGCAACCTTGGCGATGGTGGCTGCTGCCGCTATGGCAGGTGTACCGTTGTTAAATGGTTTCTTATCAAAAGAAATGTTCTTTGCTGAGACACTGCATCAGCAAGTGCTTGGCTCTATGTCGTGGCTAATTCCGGTGCTGGCAACTGTAGCGGGTGCGTTGTCGGTGGCGTACTCATCACGCTTTATTCATGACGTGTTCTTTAATGGTGAGCCAATTGATTTACCACGTACCCCTCATGAAGCGCCGCGTTATATGCGTGTGCCTATAGAAATCTTAGTGGTACTGTGTATTTTAGTAGGTATTTTTCCACACTTTGTCGTTGACGGTATTTTATCAGCCGCGTCACTGGCTGTACTTGGTCAAGCTATGCCCGAGTACAAGTTGACTATTTGGCATGGTTTTAATTTACCTCTACTTATGAGTGGTATGGCGGTAATTGGTGGTTTATTTATTTACGTTAATCGAAAGTACTTGTTCCAGTTCCAAGCGTCGTTACCTCCTTTTAACGCTAAAAAAATCTTCGAGCGTTTTTTAGCGGTAGTGGTCAATTGGTGTCAAAACAAAATCCAATCAACAGAAAATGGCTCATTACAACGTTATGTATTTATAATGTTAGGCGTTGTATTACTTGCCTCTGGTTGGCCATTATTTGAAATGAAGCAGCTAGCTGGTAGCGTGCCTAATACCCCGGTTGATATTCAAAACGCAATTGGTGCAGGACTACTCATAATAGGTGCAATTGCTACCGTTATTTGGCATCGAATTCGAATGGTGTCGTTATTAATGCTGTCGATTGTGGGACTAATGGTGTCGGTGGCGTTTACCCGTTTTTCAGCGCCTGACTTGGCCTTAACGCAACTTACTGTAGAAGTAGCCACTATTATACTATTAATGTTGGCACTGTTTTTCTTACCTCAAAGCACGCCAAGAGAGTCAAGCTCATTGCGTATTTTACGTGATGTGGTTATCTCCTCTACCGTGGGGATCATTATTGCCAGTATTTGTTACGCCTTACTGACTCGTCCGCTTGATTCAATTTCTGAGTTCTTTATTGCTAACGCCAAAACAGGCGGTGGTGGTACTAATGTAGTTAACGTTATTTTGGTTGATTTTAGGGGCTTTGATACTTTAGGTGAAATTACCGTACTAGGTATTGCCGCACTGGGCATATTTAAACTGTTATCAAGAATTCCACTTTATATGCCAGCGAGCGATAGTGAAGGGCGTCCATGGTCTAAAGATCGCCATCCTATTTTATTGGCTTGTATTTCTCAAAGCTTACTGCCGTTAGCGCTATTAGTGTCTGCTTATATTTTCCTACGCGGTCATAACTTACCTGGAGGAGGCTTTATAGCAGGCCTCGTAACTTCTATTGCCTTTATTTTACAATATATGGCGCATGGTACTGCGTGGATAAATGAACGCTTTGATGTTAACTATCGAAAAATTATTGCATCAGGTATTGCTATTGCCATGTTTACAGGTGTGGGAAGTTGGTTCTTTGACAAGCCATTTTTAACTACCTGGTTTGATTACTTTGATATTCCGTTTGTTGGTAAAACAGAGCTTGCCAGCGCCATTGTATTTGACTTGGGCGTGTACTTAACTGTTGTTGGCGCTACGCTGATGATCCTTGCGAGCTTAGGTAATATGACCGCGAACGCAGAGAAAGAAGAGGTAAATATTTAATGGAACTGTTATACGCATCTTGCGTTGGCGTGTTAGTCACCTGTGGCGTGTTTTTATTGCTAAGAGCGCGTACATTCCCAGTGGTACTGGGGCTGACAATGATTTCTTACGCGGTTAATTTGTTTTTATTCTCATCAGGGCGCTTAACAATTAATAAAGCCGTGGTACTAGGGACTGGCGCTGATTACGCTGACCCGCTACCACAAGCCTTAGTGTTAACAGCCATTGTAATTGGCTTTGCGATGACTGCGTTTGTGGTTATTTTATCTATTCGTGGCCGAGCAGATTTAGGCAACGACCATGTTGATGGCACCCTAACTAAAAATAAACGCAAGGAGAGAAAATGATTCAGCATTTAGCATCTTTGCCTATTTTACTGCCAATGTTAGCGGCAATTATTTTGTTGCTTCCACCGTGTGGCAAAAGCTTATTTGCACGCCGATTTATGTCTAGTTTAATGGCTATTTTAACCTTTGCAGTCACAGTATTACTGCTGGTTCAGGTTAAAGATAACGGTATTATTGTTTATGCAATAGGTAACTGGTCTGCACCATTTGGTATTGTACTGGTTGCAGATATGCTCTCGACCTTGTTAGTCACTTTAACCGCCTTTTTGGGGGTTGGCGTGGCTTTATATGGCTGTGCTGGTGATGATGAACAAGGTAGCTTTTTTCACCCTTTAATCCATTTTTTAATACTAGGGGTAAATGGTGCATTTTTAACAGGGGATTTATTTAACGTCTTCGTATTTTTTGAAGTGTTATTAATTGCCTCTTATGCGCTGTTAATGCACGGTGGCGGTAAACCCAAAACGCGCGCTGCTCTGCATTACGTTATTTTAAATTTAGTAGGTTCAAGCGTATTTTTAATTGGTTTAGGTATTTTATACGGAGTATTAGGCACCTTAAATATTGCTGATATGGCCAATAAAGTACCGCAGCTAAGTGGTGACGACGTTTATTTAGCAAAAGCGGGCGGGTTATTATTACTCGTTGTATTTGCACTTAAAAGTGCGTTATTACCATTGCATTTATGGTTACCAAACGCCTACTCAAGTGCCACACCTGTGGTTGCTGCATTATTCGCTATTATGACCAAAGTCGGTGTTTACGCAACCTTACGTGTATACACGGTTATTTTTGGTGAACAAGCTGGCGAACTTGAGCATATGGCGCAGTCTTGGTTATGGGCGCTGGCTATTGCCACCATAGTGATTGGCGCAATAGGGGTGTTAGCCGCACAAGATTTACGTAAGCTTACCGCTAATTTAGTACTGGTTTCTGTAGGGACGTTGGTGGCATTAGTCGCACTCCAAAACATAAATGCCACCGCTGCATTGCTTTACTATTTAGTGCATTCAACGTTAGTGACTGCGGCGCTATTTTTACTTGCTGATTTAATTGCAACACAACGAGGTAAAGCTGGTGATCGATTAGTTGGAGGTCGTGCAGTAAAACAACCATTTTTATTAGGTGCGTGTTTTATTATTGCCGGTTTAACCGTTATTGGTATGCCACCTTTCTCGGGCTTTGTTGGCAAAATTTGGATTTTAAAAACGACCTTAAATAGCGAACAAGCACTGGTATTTTGGCCTGTTTACTTAATTATGAGCTTAGCGCTAATTGTGGCTATATCACGTGCGGGTACTAGTTTGTTTTGGGAACGTAAAGACAAAACAGGTGATGCTAGCGATGCTGCCAATGCCCACCCGCTACAAGTGACCGTGTTAGTTGGTTTATTAGCAAGTTCAATACTACTGGTTATTTTTGGTGACGTGGCAACGCAGTACGCCCTCGAGGCGGCAACACAGCTTCACGATATTAGTGGTGGTATAAATGCGGTACTTAAGGGAGGTATGTAATGCGCTTACAAGCTCGTTTTGGTTGGTTACCTACGCCGTTTCGTAGTCTATTTTTATTTATAGTATGGCTCTTGTTAAATAACAGTGTGTCGGTAGGGCATATTATATTAGGAGCGCTACTCGCGTTGCTAATACCGTTATTTAGTATGTCGTTTAGAGACCCGCAACCGCTGATATTAAAGCCGGGGCTAGCACTTAAGCAATTACTAATCGTACTTTACGATATTATAGTGGCTAATTTGCAAGTGGCATTATTAATACTGGGCCCTTCAAAAAATCTGCGTCCAGGCTTTGTTAAAGTGCCTATAGATTTAATGCATGAAATGCCAATTACTATTTTAGCAAGCTGCGTGTCTTTAACGCCGGGTACGGTAAGTGCGGAGGTTTACCCGCTGATTAAATCGCTTAATGAAGACGATGAACCGGTACAGCGTTATTTATTAATTCACGTGTTAGATTTAGATGATGAGCAAGCGCTTATTAAACAAATAAAAGCACGTTACGAAGCTCCCCTAAAGGAGATATTTCAATGTTAGATACAGTATTACTGATTGTTTTTTCAATGGTTGGATTGTCGTTATTACTTAATCTATGGCGACTTATTATTGGCCCATCAGTACCGGATCGTATTTTAGCGCTCGATACTATGTACATTAACGTGATTGCCTTGATTATTTTATATAGCATTAGCATGGGCACGGGGCTGTACTTTGAAGCAGCCTTACTTATTGCCATGCTTGGGTTTATAAGTACGGTAGCTGTATGTAAGTATTTACTTCGTGGCGACATAATTGAGTAAGGTATTAAAATGATAAGTGAATGGATCGTATCAATATTGCTGCTGTTAGGCGGGTTATTTATTTTAATTGGCTCAATTGGTTTAATTAAATTACCTGACTTTTTTATGCGTTTACATGGGCCAACAAAAGCCACCACTTTAGGTATGGCGAGTATACTTACCGCTGCTATGGTATTTTTTGCTAATTCAGTCAGTGGCTTAAGTGTAAAAGAAATATTAATCACTATATTTCTATTAATCACTGCACCTATTAGTGGCTATATGCTGATTAAAACCGCTATTCATCATAAGCTTAAAGCTAAAGAGGGAACGAAAGGGCTCGATAATATCGAAAAAGATTAGCTCTGGGAATAAACGATTAAAAGCCGAATAAACACCTGTTATTCGGCTTTTTCGTTTTTTGGTTGTCCCCATTTACAACACTTGTTGAACATGTGATTATGACGCTAATTCAAATACAAAAAGGATATTAATATGGGTAAGGTAATACTGCTTTCACTTTTAATTTTTTCAACTAACCTTGCAGCGCAAACTGCCAAACAGCAAAAAATTGATGAGCTGGTAGAGGTGATGAACATGGATGCCATGGTTGACTCCATGTATGCGCAAGTTGAGGGTATGATGCAAAATATGTCAGTGCAAATGGGCGTAAAGCCAGATGAGAAAGCAATTTTCGACAAATATTATGCTGATATGACCGAGGTATTAAAAACAAAAATGAGCTGGCAAAAAATGCAGCCGATGATGATTAACCTCTACGATAAACAATTTACTGAACAAGAAATTAGCGACATGTTGGCTTTTTATAAGACAGAGTCAGGGCAGGCTATTTTGAAAAAAATGCCACAAGTAATGCAAGAATCAATGCAAATGTCACAAGCCTTAGTACAAGACGCGATGCCTGAAATTCAAGCAATTGCGGGTGAGCTTGGTGAAGCACTTAAGCAATCTCGAAGCAAAGCAAACTAAGGACTACAGTAACTCTCAAATTTAGCAGTCACTTATGGTGGCTGCTCTTATCTTAACTTTCTTCCACACTCCCAGCCATATACTTAATTAATTGTTGACCTATGTGTTACACATAGGTTTATTATGTTGTCATTACATAGCCAGCCAGAGGTTTAATGATGTACGTAAAGCAATTAGCCAATACTATGGGCGTGACCCAAGACACGGTTCGTCATTACACGCGAATAAAGCTGCTTAATCCTATTCGTGGTGAGCGCAATGGTTATCAAGAGTATACCGCAGCCGATCAGCAACGTTTAAAGTTTATTATTAGTGCGCGTCAACTCGGTTTCTCAATAAAAGATATTCAACAAATTATTGCACAGTCGGAGCAAGGGCAGTGCCCTTGTCCGCTCACACGACAATTAATAGCAAAGCGACTAGAGGAAACAGAGCAGCACTTTCAAGAAACACTTAAATTACGCACGCGAATGCAAGCAGCGGTTAAACAGTGGGATAAATCGCCTGATGGGGCTGTAAGTGCAGATATATGTAGCTTAATAGAGACCTTTGTTGATCCAATCTCTGAAGTTAAAAATACTAAGGAAGCGTTATGAGTAATCAATCCACCACGCAAAACTTTATGATTGAAGGCGCAAATTGTGGCAGTTGCGTGGCTAAAATAGAGAAAGCACTGAAAAATGTAAAGGGTGCGCAGCGCGTTGAAATGAACTTTGCCGATCGAACTGTGCAAGTAGAAGGTTCTGCAAAGGCTAAGCAGCTAATGCACGCTGTCGCTGATATTGGCTATCAAGCTAAACCTATTAATAGTGACTCTCAGCAAGACGCCCTAGATGAAAAAGCCGAAGCTGATAACGCGCACTATAAAAAGCTCATGCGCAATATGGTATTGGCATTGGGTTTGGGTGCGCCATTAATGCTTTATGGTTTAATTTTTGATATGAGTGTCACCACCCAAACTCAGCGCATTGGCTGGTTTATTGTTGGAGTGATGACGTTAGTCGTAATGATTGTGTCGGGTAAGCAATTTTATACTGGCGCATGGCAGTCATTTAAAAATCATACAGCGAATATGGATACCTTGATTGCGCTTGGTACGGGAACAGCTTGGCTATATTCAATGGTGGTGGTGAGCATGCCAAGTCTATTACCAGAGGTGGCTAGACATGTTTATTTTGAAGCCTCAGCAATGATCATAGGCTTAATAAGTCTTGGCTTAGCCTTTGAAGTAAAGGCGCGAGGGCGTACCTCTGAGGCGATTAAACGCTTAATTGGTTTACAGCCTAAAACGGCACGGGTGATCCGAGATAACCAAGAGCAAGATGTAGCTATAAGCCAAGTTATTAAAGGTGACTTGATTCGTGTCCGCCCTGGAGAGAAAATTTCAGTCGATGGAGATGTTATTGAAGGCAGCAGTACACTAGATGAATCAATGCTCACTGGTGAACCGATGCCGGTTAATAAGGGTGAGGGTGACAAGGTTGTTGCTGGCAGTATTAATAAAAGTGGTACTTTGTTGTTTAAAGCAACCCATATAGGCAGCGAAACCACCTTAGCGAATATTATTAATATGGTTAAACGTGCACAAAACTCTAAACCCTCAATTGGACGCTTAGCTGATGTTATTTCAGGCATATTTGTACCCACAGTGATGATTATTGCGGTGCTAGCAGGCTTAGCATGGCTTAACTTTGGCCCACAGCCGAGTATTGCTTATGCGGTTGTTGCAATAACCACAGTTTTAATTATTGCTTGCCCGTGTGCACTTGGCTTAGCTACACCGATGTCAATTATGGTCGGCATAGGTAAAGCTGCTCAGTCGGGTATACTTATTCGTAACGGTGAAGCGCTACAAACAACAGCTAAAATCACCACCATGATCTTAGATAAAACAGGCACTATAACCGCAGGTAAGCCAACCGTGACCGATGTGGTTACGTTCAACCAAAGCGACAGTACCGAGGTGCTAAAGTTAGCAGCTAGTCTTGAAAGTAGTTCTGAGCATCCATTAGCCGAAGCCATGGTTAATTATGCTAAAAACCAAAATATCAGCCTTGAAAAAGTCAGTAATTTTAATGCTATCACTGGGCAAGGTGTGATCGGTACCATTAATGAGCAAAGCCTATTGTTTGGCAATCAGGCACTGATGAAAAGCCACAATATAGATATTGCAGAGGCAATACCTCAAGCCGAGCAGCTTGCCAAGGCTGCTAAAACGCCGATGTACTTTGCTATTGGCAATCAATTACATGCCATAATCGCAGTTGCTGACCCAATAAAAGAAGACTCAGCTGAGGCCATTAAACGCTTACAAAATAAAGGTATGCAGGTGGTTATGCTGACAGGCGATAACCAAGCGACCGCTAAAGCCGTTGCCAGCAAAGTCGGTATTACAGACTTTATAGCGCAAGTAATGCCAGATGATAAAGCCTGTGAAGTGACTAAGCGTCAATCTCAAGGTGAAATTGTAGGCATGACTGGTGATGGTATAAATGATGCGCCAGCATTGGCACAAGCCGATGTTGGATTTGCCATTGGCACTGGCACAGATGTAGCTATTGAAAGTGCGGATATAACGCTGATGCGAGGCTCACTTCATGGTCTTGCAGATGCCATTGCAATTAGTGGCGCAACCATAACTAATATTAAACAAAACTTGTTTGGGGCGTTTATATATAACATTGCGGGTATTCCGATTGCTGCAGGGCTGTTGTATCCGTTTTTTGGTTTACTACTAAACCCAGTCGTAGCTGGCGCGGCAATGGCTTTATCATCGCTTACTGTGGTCACTAACGCAAATCGGTTACGTTATTTTAAAGCGAGTAACTCGTAACTTTATTTATAGGGGATTTAATTATGTTATTAATTAATTTATTAGGCGTTTTACTTATTGTCGCTATCATTTATTGGTTTTGGTTGTATGAGCCGAAGTAAACAGTTATAGCAATCAAATAGTCATTACTGTGTGTAACGGGGTGTATTATTATCCAGCGTATTTTAAGGTGGCAGCGAACAGGCCTCTGGCCCTGAGCTTTAATTGACAAGAAAGTTCTCCTTGCGCTAAAACAGTGATTTTCCCCCGCTTGAACTCGTGAAACGCCAAGTATAGGTGAAAATGCGGCTATTGAATTACTTTCGCTTGATGTTGGAGAATATGCTTTTCATTGCTAAATACAAATGTTTAAAGGGAAGTTTTTGGTTTTTTAATAAAACTAAACGTATCACTGATGCGTATTATCAAGCAGAAAACATAAAAGGTGTAGTATGAATAAATTAAACCCTAAAAAACTGCTAAATAGTAAATGGACTGCCATCCCAGCTATTAATAAAGAAAAGCACTTTATTATTGTTGAGGTAGAATTTGATGAAGACGCTAATGTGATTGAATGTATCACTGAAGCGGTGATGTCAAAAAATCAATATCCTATTCAGTGGCGCGACTTAAAAGACGAACAAAGATGGCGCCAAGGCTGGAAGTGACCCCATATACTCATGCCCAAATAAGTGGGTATGAGTGATATCAAATTAGTATCCCGCATGAGACTCATTCCTTACTTTTAGTATTTATTCGCCATACGGCGACAAATCCTTGCTTTTTCTCTCCCGGTTAAAAAAAATTAATTTATATTTTTCTACAAATCAATTTAAGTTGTTTATTTTCAATTTGTTATCTATTTAATTTAATCTGTTTAATTTCGCGTTGTTAATTTGTTCAGTGGCGATTTATCTCTATAGCGGCTCAGTCTTGTTGTTTTGAGTATAGGTGTGTCTTTTTTAGGAGGTTTAACTTATTGAATTTTAATGGGTATTTTTTTAGTTAAAAGTAGCTGTTGCAAAAGAGCAACAAAATGTTGGGCATTTTTAAGTAAAATTCACATTTATATTTTTAACTTATTGTTTATAAATAAAAAATTAAACATGGCATCGAAGTTGTAATACCTAAGCTGTATTTAGCAAAAAGTGATTAAGCTTAACGCTTAACCTTACAACCCAATGAAGGAATTACGTTATGACAACATTTAAATCAACACTGGTATTAATGGCACTTGCTTCTTCATCTGTGGCGTTTGCTGCAACAGATTTTGACACACTGGATGTGGATGGTAATGGCGCAATAAGCCAAGCTGAAGCATCAGTAGATGCCTCACTTATGAGTAAGTTTACAGAGCTTGATACGGATAAAAACGGCGAGCTTTCTAAAGCAGAATTTTCTAAGGCTTAAAAGGTCAATGCTCAACGCTATTACATATTCTGAGTTGCCAAAGACAACCTAAATAGGCAAGGGAGCCTATGAAAGAGAATAACTAGGATGTACGGTTGTAGCGTTGAGTTAATTAATTTATACCCAAACATTGCATACTTTGAAGGATTAATATTATGAAAAAATTACAGTCAACTCTTGTACTTATGGCACTTGCTTCTTCATCTGCAGTATTTGCCAGCACAGACTTTGAAACTCTTGATGTAGATGGTAGTGGCGCAATTAGCGAAGCTGAAGCATCGGTTGCGGCCGAACTTATGGAGCAGTTTGCAGAGCTGGACGTAGATGGCAATGGTGAACTTTCTAAAGACGAATTTTCAGCATACTAACTTTATAATTCCCTAAGGATCTTTGAAAAGGATTTCTTACCCACTTTTTTATTAAGCTAAGGATTTATTATGAAAACATTTACTAAAACGCTTGCTTTAATTGCACTTGCTTCGTCTTCTGCCGCTTTTGCTGCGGTTGATTTTGATTCATTCGATACAGATGGTGATGGCGTGATCAGCCAGTCTGAAGCACAAGCTAATTCGCAACTAGCTAAATTATTTGATGACTTGGATGTTGATGGGAATGGTGAATTATCTAAACAAGAATTTGCCAAAGTTCAGTAACAAACACGCACAATCTTTAACGATACAGATAAAAGCAGCCGAATAATTTCTCGGCTGCTTTTTTATTTACTTATCTTCTAAACGTTTGGCTTTAAAATCAGACTCGCTTATCCACTTAGGCCAATCGCCATTATTGGCAAGTTGACTGGCTATATCTATAACCAGCTCGATATCTTGTTTTGCACCAGCTAATGACCATGTATCTGAATAGTCGTCGGCTTCTTTATGGTATTTATGACTGATGTAGTCAGGGTCGGTATCACCTAAGCTCATAAACAGTAAACTTGGCACGCCTTGTTTAGCGAGTGAGAAATGATCTGATCTAAAAAACAATCCATTTTGTGGGCGAGGATCCATTTTTACCACGCGTCCTTGTGCTTTAGCCGCGCTTGCTAAGTAATGCTCCATTTCGGATAAGTTGCTACCGTATTGCAAAATATAATCGGTTTCATCGAGCACGTTCATACCATCGATATTTAATAATCCGACCATTTTTTTGGTGGCAATCATATTCCCATTGGCAAATTCTTCTGAGCCAATTAGACCTGTTTCTTCGGCAGTAAAGTTAGCAAACAGGATTGAGCGTTTAAATGGCTTTTGCTGATGCATCTTGCTCATAATGCGAGCAATTTCAAGTGTTGCTGCGGTGCCCGAAGCATTATCTACTGCGCCATTATAAATTTTAGGTCCACTGTCGGTTTGTTTAGTACCAAAATGGTCCCAATGGGCACTAATAATAACGTATTCGTCAGGGGTTTCACTGCCTGTAATTTGTGCAACCACATTATGTGATTTAGCGTGTGACACTTCATTTTTAAATGCAAGGTTCGCCTTTAAGTTCAATTCCTTGGCTTGAAATTGCTTACTTAATGCGTGTTGCTTTAATTGTTGATAATTTAAGTTTGCCGATGCGAATACTTGTTCAGCCGCATTAAGTGTTAACCAGCCCATAACTGGCAGTTCAGATGCATTAAGGTTGTTGTCCATCAAGCTATACTTGGTGCCCGTGTTTGAGCTTTCAACCACGCCCCAAGGGTATGCGGCTGGGGCTGTTTCATGAACAATAAATACCGCTTTTGCACCTCGGCGCGCGGCTTCTTCATATTTATAAGTCCAGCGGCCATAGTAGGTCATGGCATTGCCTGTAAATAGTGTATCGTCTTGGGTGGCAAAGCCCGGATCGTTCACCAGCACAATAACGGTTTTATCGGTTACATCAACATTGGCATAGTCGTTCCAGTTATATTCTGGCGCGTTAATCCCATAACCAACAAATACAATATCGCTATTGCGGACATCAATAATCGGCTGTAACTGCTTTGTACGGGCGGTGAAGTCTTTACCTGCAATAAAGCTAAGCTTCCCCATAGTTAATTGCATGTTTTGATCTGCAGTTAGCATGGCCATTTTAACTGGCTGTAAATACTTCTCTTGATACGCGCCAGACAACCCCATTGCTTGGTATTGCTCACTTAAATAACCAACGGTTTTAACTTCACCTAAGGTAAGCGGGCCGCGTCCTTCAAAGTCATCTGACGCTAAGGTTTTAATATGCTGTTTAAGGTTATTTAAACTAACGCCAGGGGTGTTTTCAAGAGATGAAGCTGGCGTTGTAGGCTCAGAGCAACCCGTTAGTGCAATAGCTAAAAAAAGTGCAGTGATTTTTATATAAGACATAACTACTTAAAATAATAATTTTTTTCGACTATAACCCCAAGTAACCGGTAAATGCGAATTTTTATCTCTTTTAACCTTATTTTTATGTCGCTTACCTCTTCACCTATTTACCCGTTCATCGCCTTTAGGTAAGTTAAAACAATAACAAAAGGGATAAAGCAATGAAGCAATTTAATCGTCGAGACTTTTTAAAAGCAGCCAGTGTTGCCGCAGCTGCAGGTGTAGTGAGTGGTTGTGCATCAAGTGGAAGTGCTAATGCAAGCGCACCAAAACAGCAAGGGCGCAGCGTTATTGGTTTAGTCGCGCCCAAAATGGATGTGGTTAGAGTGGGCTTTATTGGTGTGGGTCAGCGCGGTTATGGACATGTAAAGCGTATGAGCCATATTGAAGGTGCGCAAATAGTCGCTATTTGTGACACGCACACTGAGGTGCTAGAGCGAGCTGCCAATTATTTAGTTGATAAAGGGGTAGCTAAGCCGGCGTTATATACTGGCAGTGAGCACGCCTATCAACAAATGCTTGAACGACAAGACATAGATATAGTCATTATTTCTACTCCTTGGGCATGGCATGCACCTATGGCTATCGATACTATGAACAGCGCAAAACATGCTTTTGTTGAAGTGCCCTTGGCACTGACTGTTGACGAAATGTGGCAAATTGTAGATACCGCCGAACGTACTCAAAAAAATTGCATGATGATGGAAAATGTGAATTACGGTCGCGACGAGTTAATGGTATTAAACATGGTGCGCCAAGGTGTATTTGGGGAGCTGTTACATGGCGAAGCGGCCTATATTCATGAGCTTCGTTGGCAAATGAAAGAGCTTGAGCACAAAACAGGCTCATGGCGAACGCAATGGCATGCAAAACGTGATGGTAACTTATACCCGACCCATGGATTAGGCCCTGTATCGCAATATATGAATATAAACCGTGGCGATAGGTTTGATTTTTTAACCTCAATGAGCTCACCTTCGCTGGGTAGAAGCGCGTATGCACAACGTGAATTTGCAGCGGATCATTCCCGTAATCAGCTTAATTATATTGCCGGTGATATGAACACGACACTGATTAAAACTCTCAAGGGGCGCAGTATTATGGTACAGCACGATACAACAACCCCTCGGCCATACTCTCGACATAACTTAATCCAAGGCACGAATGGGGTGTTTGCCGGTTTCCCTAATCGTATTGCACTTGAAAATGGTGGTTCTAAAAGTTTTCATGAATGGGATTATGATATGAGCGCATGGTATGAGCAGTACGACCATCCCCTATGGATTAAAATGGGTGAAGAAGCACAGCGCAATGGCGGCCACGGAGGCATGGACTTTTTAATGTTTTGGCGGATGATTTATTGCCTAAGAAATGGCGAACCGCTGGATCAGGACGTTTACGATGGCGCAGCGTGGTCGGTTATTTCACCGTTATCAGCCCTGTCTGTGAGTGAGCGTAGCCGCTCAATCGATATTCCCGATTTTACTCGCGGTGCATGGCAAATAGCACAGCCTTTAGGCATTGTAGGCTAAGGTTTATAGCAGGCATAAAAAAAGAGCGCATGCGC